>NZ_JBQHTS010000009.1:0-90396 GCF_052065595.1 Collinsella sp. HCP28S3_E12 | reverse complement strand
GGCGCCAGGTTAAACTGAAGGGACTGACCCCGGAGGAGTTCCGGAGACAGTCCCTTGCGGCGTAGTTCTTATTTAAGCCGTCCAGGTTTTGGGGTGCAGTTCAAATTAGCTGCTCTTGGGCAGACGGGTGCTAGTAACTCACCTGGCAGGGGATGCCGAGGGCGCGCACGCGTGTGGCAATCGCGTCGAGCGCCTCGGGAGCCGCTTTAGCAAGGCCGGCGACTGGTGTCTCGCGCGCCACCGTGTAGATGGTCGCCTCCTGCGGACGAATGCGCTCAAGCGCCGCGAGCCAGGGGGCAACGTACTCCTCGCCGGTGTTGTCGATGGGCTTGCCCTGATACTCACCGGTCAAAAAGATCGTCTGAATGATAACGTGACCGTCAAAGCTCGCGAACGTCTCGATCTGGTGCTCGACGTCGTAGGGACCAACGGGCTGGTCGAGCAGCTGGATAAATGCCGGATCGACCGTATCGAGCTTGAGGATGTTGTCGTCGACCATCATGAGCGCATCATGCACCTGGGGACGGTCGGCGCGCGTGCCGTTGGAAAGCACGGCAATCTTGGTGTTCGGGGCCAACTGGTCGCGAAGCGCGACAGCGCCGGCAATAGCCTGCGGGAACTCCGGTGCGGCGGTGGGCTCGCCGTTGCCGGCAAACGTGATTACATCGGGCAGCTCACCCTCGACCGTCATCTCGCGTAGTTTGGCTTCGAGTGCGTCGAGCACCACGGCAGCCGTGTTGTGTGGCTCGTGGCAGGGGCGTTCGGCGTTGAGTCCGTTTTCGCAGTAAATGCAGTCAAAGGTGCAAATCTTGCCGCTGGCAGGCATCATGTTGACGCCGAGCGAGAGTCCAAGGCGTCGGCTGCGGACGGGCCCAAAGATGGGGCTGGCATTCAAAAACGTAGACATAGGCATATGCTCCTCGGGACAGTTGCACTTAAGCATAGCATTGGCCCCCGTGCCAATCGCGGGTCTGGACACTGTTGTCTAAGCCGAAACTGTGCAGTCTGGTGAGTTTTCGGAACCCTATCATGAAAGGGTGCGAGTCGGGTACAGTAAACGCACTTAAGTATGCGCAACATGGCGCCAGACTATCCAAGTCGCACCTCGGTGCGGCCTGATGGCGTTGACGATAGGATCACAACATGGATTTTACGGTCGAAAATGCGGGCACCACGATTGCCTGCCGCGAGTATGCCGGCCCGGATGTATCGTCCGATGCGCCCGCCTTGGTGTGCGTGCACGGTGCGTGCGTCGACGGCACATTTTTTGACGGCATCGCCCACGAGCTCACCCGTGACTATCGCCTCATTGCCTATGACCGTCGTGGTTGCGGCGAGAGCGACGATGCGGCAGACGGACGCTACGATCTGGCAGTTCAGGCTGCCGACCTGCGAGCTGTTATCCAACATGCCGGCGCCCCGGCAAATGTCCTCGCGCACAGTGCCGGTACGCTGGTGGCCCTGGAGCTTCTCCGTGCAAACCCCGCCATAATCTCGCGTGCGATTCTGCATGAACCTGCCGTGACGGATGAGGGCGCCGGCCTGGGCGCGGCCCCGGTTTTGCTCGAGATGATCGCTGCGGGAAAGGTCTCCAGGGCGTTACGGGCCTTCCTTGGCGCCATCGGCGATTCGGACCCTGAGGCCCCCAAGTTAACCGAGGCAGAAGCCAAGCATGCCCTGCGCAACGGCCGCAGTTTCATGGCAAACGAATACGGGATTACTATGACCTGCGTTCCCGATTGGGATAGCGTTCGCGCGTCGAAAACGGTGGCCGCCGTGCTCTTGGGTGAACTCTCGATTGGCACGCCCCGCGAGGCGGGCACGAGGATGGCGGCTGAGCTTTTGGACTGTCCACTCGTAATGGTTCCCGGCGCGCACAACGGCCTGCGCGATCGCCCGGCAGCGGCTGCCCAGACTGTTCGTGGCATCCTGGGGCTCTAGCGCTTGCAATAGCCGAAACAGCCTTCACCCGCAAACGTTTCGGCCGTGTTAACAAATGTGCTCAAAACCTCACGTCTGCGGCTTCAATCGCGTCGCCTGCCAACTCATAAAAATGTAACAGCATTCACGTGCTTACCTGCATCGGCAAGGTGTTACCCTTGTAACAATTGGAACCCATCGCTACCATGCGAAACTATCGAAAGGGCCCCATATGCTCAATAGTCACGAGGCCAATCTAACCGACGAGGAGGCTGCCGCTGAGGTCGCCCGCGTCGCGAAGACCTACCCCGTGGTGCGCCTGCTTTCTGCCGAACAGATTAAGAGCGAGCCTAACTGCCTACTCGCCGGCGACCGCTGCCCTTGTCTGCGTCAGTCGAGTCTTGAGGCCTTGGAAGACTCCGATGAGGTATCGGAGCAACTGCTCAACGATGGTGTTGAGTACCGCGCCCGTCTGCGCCCTCTAAAGGTCGAGGGCGAGCCTCGCGTCCTGCTGATGGTGCGTCCGATTGATGAGCAAGAGGCCACAGAAGAGGACCTTGCCTACACCGACGTGCTGACGAGTGTGCGCAATCGCCGATATTACGAGGAAAAGCTCCGCAACGCCCGCATGAATGCCGGCGTTGCGGTGATCGACCTTGATGATTTTAGGGTCGTCAATGATACGTGTGGCCGTCATGCCGGCGACCTTGCGCTCGGTGCTGTGGCGACAGCCATACGCAGCGGAATTCGTTCGACTGACGAGCTTGTGCGCTATGGCTGCGACAAGTTTGTGGTCGTCATGCCCAATATTCCCTCCGATGACTTCACCCGTCGCCTGCATCAGGTATCCGATGCCGTTCATGCCACGATTATTCCGGGCCATGAGTACGTGAGCTTGACGGCATGTGTTGGTGGCGTTCGCATTCATGGCGAGACGGTCGATGAGGGCGTTGGCCGCGCTGTCCAGTTACTGAGCCACGCTAAGACAAAAGCCGGTACGGTCGTGACCGATGCCGATTCCATCGAGGCCTTCCAAAGCCAAAAGCCCCTGGTGCTGATTGCCGACGATTCCAAAGTGAGCCGGTCCATCCTCGGTGAGATGCTCAAGGACGACTATCGCATTCTAGAAGCCGATAGCGGTCGCGCCACGCTCGATGCGGTTGACCGTTATGGTGGCGACCTGTCCCTCGTGCTGCTCGATATTGTCATGTCGGACATGAGCGGCTGTGAGGTGCTGGCCGAGCTTTCGCGTCAGGCAGCCCTCGATAGCCTACCTGTTATTGTGATCTCGAGCGAAGACACCGACGACGTGGTGTTACGTGCTTACGATTTGGGCGCCTCGGACTATATCAGTCGCCCGTTCGATGACCGCATTGTGCGTCGTCGCGTCAACAATATTATTCGACTGTATGCCAAACAGCGTCGTCTGATGAGTCTGCTGTCGCAGCAGTACAATGCGCGCGTCAATAACAGCCGTATACTCGTCGACATCATGGCGAGCGTCATGGAAGTCCGTAATGGCGAAAGCGGCAGGCATGTCACGCATATCGAGAAGTTGACTGAGCTGCTGCTTGGCGACTTGGCGCGACGGAGCGACAAGTACTCTCTTGGCAACGAGGAGCGTTCTTCGATTGCGTTGGCGTCGGCGCTGCACGATATCGGCAAGATGTCGATCGACGATGCGATTCTCAACAAGCCCGGACGTCTGACGCCCGAAGAGTTTGAAATAATGAAGACGCATACTACCATTGGCGCCGACATGCTGCGCAATCTGGGCAGAAACCATGAAGGAAGTGCCCTTTTGGACTATGCGTACCAAATCGCCCGCTGGCATCATGAACGTTGGGATGGTACGGGCTATCCTGACGGTCTTAAGGGCGACGATATCCCCATTGCCGCTCAGGTGGTCTCGGTGGCCGATGTGTACGATGCGTTGACGAGCGTGCGTGTGTACAAGGACGCCATTTCGCAAGAAGAGGCGATTCGGATGATTCTGGACGGTGAGTGCGGCGCTTTCAATCCGCTGCTTATCGAGTGTCTGCTCGAAGTGCGCGATCGCATTGCCGAGACGCTGGAGCGCCCTGCGGACGTTGTCGCGTTCCCTTCGGTTTAAGCTAGGCAAAGGGGCGCCCCGTCGGACCATGTGGCCGGCGGGGCGTCCTTATCTGTTGTGCGGTTCGCGAACTAGCGGGCCTGCTTTACCTTGGCCGCCGCCTCGACAAACGACTTCCACAGGTTAAAGTCGGTCTCGAGCGTCTGCCAGGTGTACTCGGGATGCCATTGCACACCCAGGCAGAAAGGCTGGCCTTCGACCTCGATGCACTCGGGAACGCCGTCGGTTGCCTTGGCGACCAAGCGCGTGCTCTTACCCAGACGCTCGACGCAGCAGTGGTGTGCGGAGTTGGTCTGGATCAGCCTGTGCCCGCCAACCGCGCGCTCCAGAAGCGAGCCCGGCACGACCTCGACGGGATGCACGGGGTCGTTGAGCACGTGGGTATGGCGCCACTGCGTGCGGCCCTCGCGCGCGCCCAGGCTCGGTACGTCCATGCACAGGGTGCCGCCAGTGGCGACGTTGAGCAGCTGCGTGCCGCGGCAGGTGGTAAAGAGCGGCTTTTTGGCGCGGAGCACCTCGTCGACCAGCTTAAACTCAAAGCTATCGCGGATCTCGCAGCAGAGGGTGGGGTCGTAGGGTCGATCATCGCCCCAACGTTTGGGATTGACATCGGGGCCGCCGGGAATAGCGATGCCGTCGGCGATATCGACGTAATGACGGATGACCTCAATGTCCTCGGTGATGGACATCTGCAGCGGCAGGCCGCCGGCGGCAAGGATGGCATCGACAAAAACACTGGCGATTTCCTCGTTGGGGGAGAGCGTCTCGCTCAAAAACGGCTTTGCCTCTTCCCAACGCGGCGCCACCAGGATGAGCGGACGGTCGGAGGGGGCAACGTCGACGTGCGGGGTATAGGACGAGGAAGTACGTGTTCCGATCATGGATGCTGCTTTCGAATCTGAAGGTGACAGGGCGCATGAGAGACGTGGGACAACACTTTCAATGGATTTGTCCCACGGGGTTGCTGGTTAGTGGCCCTTGATGGAGTTGAGGAAGTCCTGGGCGCGCTTGGTCTGGGGGTGGTCGAAGAACTCGTCGGGCGTGCCGGTTTCCACGATTTGGCCGTCGGCCATAAACACGACGCGGTCGGCCACGCGGCGGGCAAAGTTCATCTCGTGCGTAATGACGATCATCGTCATGCCCTGCTGGGCCAGACGGACCATGACCTCGAGCACCTCGTTGATCATCTCGGGGTCAAGGGCGCTCGTGGGCTCATCAAAAAGCATGGCCTTGGGTTGCATGGCAAGCGAGCGGGCGATGGCTACGCGCTGCTGCTGGCCGCCCGAGAGCTGTGCGGGCACCTTATCGGCCTGTTCGGCAACGCCCACGCGGCCCAGCAGGTCCATGGCGCGCTCGCGAGCCTCGTCCTTGGAGACGCCCAGCACGTCGACCGGTCCCAGCATGACGTTCTGCAGCACGGTCATATGTGCGAACAGGTTGAACTGCTGAAACACCATGCCCAGCTCGGCACGCATACGGGCAAGGTCCTTGCCTTCCTGCGGCAGAGGCTCGCCCTCGATGAGGATCTCGCCCGAGTCGATGGTTTCCAAGCGGTTGATGGTTCGGCACATGGTCGACTTGCCCGAGCCCGAGGGGCCGATCACGACGACGACCTCGCCGCGGTCGACCGAGAGATTGATGTCGTTGAGGACGTGCAGATCGCCATAGTGCTTATCGACGTGCTTGAGCTCGATCAGCGGCTGATTGCCGGTGGAAGAGGTGCTCTGTGCCATGGTGCTCGGCTCCTTATGACTGGAAATGGTAAAGCGTTAGCGGATGATGGTCGCGCCGGTCTTGTGCGAAACGTAGACAGCGGCCTTGTTGATCGCGACGTTGATGAGGATGTAGATGACCGCGATTACCAGGTAGACCGACACGAGGGCGTCGTAGTTGGTAATGAGCACGCGGGCATTTTGCATGAGGTCGGGGTAGCTCACCACGTAGGCGACGGTGGTGTCTTTGACTACGACCACAAGCTGCGAAATCAACGACGGAATGATAAACCGAATCGCCTGCGGCAGCACGATTTTAAAGGTGATTTTAGCTTTGGAGAGACCGAGCGCTTGGGCTGCCTCGACCTGCCCGCGCGGCACGGCGTTGACGCCCGCGCGAAAGATCTCGGCCAGCACGCCGGCTGCAGCGAGCGCGACGGGGAGCGTGAGCATCCAAAACGACGGCAGCGCAATTTTGTACTGAGGCAGCACCAAAAAGAAGAAGTAGATGAACAGCAGGCTCGGTACGCCGCGGAAGAAATCGGTGAGCACGCGGCAGACCAGCTGCAGCGGCTTAATGTCGCTGGTGCGGCCGAGCATAAGGGCTAGGCCCAACACCAGCGCGATGGCGCCAGCGGTGAGTGCGACTTTAACGGTGCCCTCAAAGCCGGCAAGCAGGAACTTCCAGGTGGTGAGGTGCGTAAAGAAATACCAATAGTGGACCGAAAGCTGACCGGTCACATAAAAGCGCTGCAACACGAGGACGGCGAGCGCGGCGACGGCAACAAGCGAGATAGCGGTGCCGATGCGAATCTTGGCGCGCATCTTGGGGCCGGGGGCCTCGTAGAGCGCATCGCGCATGGTGAGCGCGGAGGTGGAATGCTTGCTCATCGGAGGATCCTCACCTTCTTATCGATGTAGTTGCCAATGTGGCTCACCACAAAGGCCGTGCCCAGGTAGCCGAGCGCCGAGATAAAGAACGCGGCGACGCCGCCGAGCGAGCGCGTGTTGATGTAGCTCACCACGCCGGTGAGCTCCTGCGGTTGAAGCGGTACCTGGCTGCCGAGTGCGGTGGTGAGCATGACGGCGATAAAGAGGTTGGTCATGGGCAGCACGCTCGAGCGCAGCGCCTGCGGAATCACGATCTTGGCGAGGATACGGCTGAAGCTCATGCCGAGCGAGCGCGCGGCTTCCACCTGGCCGACGCCGACGGTGTTGATGCCGCTCATAAAGTTCTCGGAGCCAAAGGCCGAGCCCAAAAGGACCGTGGCGACGATAACGCAGGTGCGGTAGGGCAGGACGACCTTGAGCGGCGGCAGCGCATAGACGACGATGATAAGCAGCGCGATGCCGGGGATGTTACGGAAGACCTGAACATACAGGTCGCCAAAAATGCGCAGCGGCTTGAGCGGCGACACGCGCATCACGGTGACGGCGACGGCCAGCACCATGGCGATAGCAAACGACTCAAGCGTCATGCCCCAGGTTGCTAGCAGCGCGTCGATATAGTTCTGGCCATAGAGCGACCAGAGCTCGGAGAGACTCATGCGGACCTCCCGCCGATAAGGAAAGGGGCTCCCGTGTGTACGGAAGCCCCGACAACTCAGTGTGGAAACAGTTTAGCGCAATAAAGCGCATCGTGCGTTTCCGTATGGTTTCGTAGCGGCCGTTACTGGGCTCGCTGTCTAGGCGCCGATCTCGGGCAGCTCGGGAACGTTGGTGTCGCCCGTGCGATCGCCGATGCAGATCTGCCACAGCTCGGTCCAGGTGCCATCGTCCTCGATCTTCTTAAGGAAGTCGTTGACAAAGGCGACGCCGTCGGAATCGAGCGGCAGGCCGATGCCGTAGGGCTCTTTGCTGCCGAAGGGCTTGCCGGCGATCTTGTACTTACCGGGCTCGCGGACCAGGGCGCTCTGCTGCATGTTGTTGTCGATGACGTAGGCGTCAACGCGGCCCTGCTGAAGTGCCTGACGGGCCTCCTCGTCGGTCTTGAACTCCTGCTGGCTGGCCTTGGGGGCGAACTCCTCCAGGATGGCGGGGCCGTTGGAGCCGGACTGGACGGCGACGTTCTTGTCGGCCAGGTCGTCGACGCTCTTGATGTCGTCGTTGTCGGCGAGCACCAGGATGGCCTGCTGGGTGTAGTAGTAGGGGCCGGCAAAGGAGACAAGCTTCTTGCGCTCATCGGTAATGGTGTAGGTGGCAAAGACGGCGTCGACCTGGCCGTTCTGCAGGACGGACTCACGCGTGTCCGAGGTCACCTGGGTGATCTCGACCTTGTTCTCGCCCAGAATGTAGTTGGACAGGAGCTGCGCGATGCCGGCGTCGAAGCCACGGGTCTTGCCGTCCTTCTCGTTGAGGAGGGAGAAGAGCGTGGAGGTCTGAACGCCACCGATCTTAAAGACGCCGGCGTCCTTGACGGCCGTGGCCCAGGTGCTGGCGGCGATGGCGTCATCATCGGCCTTGGGGCCGTTGTCGATGAGCTTGTCGAATGCCTTGGCATCGAGCGTGGTGGAAGCCTCGGTGTCCTCGGGGCTCTTGGAGGAGCCGGCGGCGGAACCCTTGTCGGCCTCGGCGCTGGTGTCGGAGCAGCCGGCAAGACCAAGGCCGGCGACGGTTGCAAAGGTGGCGGCGATGAAGCCGCGACGGTCGAAAACGACCTGCTGGGAGAGGTTCTTGCTCATGGTAGAACACCTTTCTCAATAAAATCCCTAGCGGTTGAATAGAGTTATACCCTATCGCGCTCAAATGGGTCAACACGAAATAACTCAGAAACATACTTACCTTATGGGTAATTCTACCTACCAAAAAGGGACAGGTTTATTTTGGCAGGTTTTATCTGGGCAAACGTCAGTTATTGCAGCTGAGATAGCGTTTTGCAGACGGCATGGTCGCTCGCGGCGGTCGCTATAATGGCGGCAACGCGACATATATAAGTAAGGAGATCGCGTATGAACGGCTATTCGTTTTTCGCGCCGACCATGACTTAAAACTACCACAAAGGGGACGGGCACCTTTGTGGTAGTTCTTGCAGATGTGGCGGCTTGCCTCGCTGTTTTGTCTCGATCTGTAACATCTGCAGCCATTTTTGCCGAGTAACTGTTACAGATTGAGATTTTCTCTTTAGGGGGACTTGAGTGTCTCGATCTGTAACATCTGGACGGACAAAAGGTCTCTATCTGTTACAGATTGAGACAAACAACAGGGGCAAAGACGGTTTGTCTAGATCTGTAACAAATTGGGCGAGGATTTGCCCTCTAGGTGTTACAGATCGAGACAATTGAGTTGGGAAAATAAAAACCTCCGCAGGGGTGCTTCCCTTGCGGAGGTTTTTCTACTCGTTCAGCAGGCGTACTGCTTCGGCGGCCATGTTCTCGACCGTTATGCCGTTCTGAGCAAGCAACTCGTTGGGGTCGTAGCGGTCGGGAAAGCCCTTGGCGATGCCAAAGGTGCGCGTGCGCACGGGCGTGCAGGACAAGTAGCACGCGACGCGCTCGCCCCAGCCACCGTCCAAGATGCCGTCCTCGAGGGTGACGACAACGCGATGCTCGGCGGCAAGGCCATCGAGAGACTCGCGGTCAAGCTCGGTTGCAAAGCGCGGGTTGACGAGCGTGGCCTCTATGCCGTATTCGGCAGCCAAGCGGTTTGTCACGCGCTCGCCCAGCTCAAAGAAATCGCCAAGCGCGAGCACGGCAACGTCGCGGCCCTGACGCACCACGTCGTAGCGAACGGCGCTGTAGTCGGTGTCCTCGGCGGGCGCCAAATCGGGGCGGCTAACCAGGCCAATGCCCGGAACGCGGATCGCCACGGGATGCTCGCGGTGGTCGAGCGACCAGCTCAGCATGGACAGGTATTCCTCCATGCAGGCCGGTGCCAGATAGCGCATGTTGGGAAGTCCGCCCAGCATGGATATATCAAAGAACGAGAGGTGCGTCTCGGATGTGGTGCCAAAGATTGACGCGCCAAACACCAGGATGGTTGCGGGGGTGTCGTTGAGGCACAGGTCGTGCCACAGCTCGTCGTAGGCGCGCTGCAAAAACGTGCCGTACACACCAAAGACTGGCTTGGCGCCCGAGCGCGCAAGCGCGGTGGCAAAGGTCACGGCGTGCTCCTCGGCAATGCCCACATCGACGAACTGTTTGCCGGCCGCGGCGCGAAGCTCGGGTGTAAAGCCCATGATGTAGGGCGTGGCGGCCGTGATGCCCACGACCCGCGGATCGCGCTCGATGGCGGCGCTGAGTGCCTCGCCCGTAATGTCGGCATAGGTGCGCGGCGCAGGCTCGCTCGGATGGCCCGGGCAGAGCTTGCGCCCGGTTGCCATGTCAAACGGACCCACATGGTGCCAGCGCTCGGGGTCGCTCTGGGCCGGCTCAAAGCCCTTGCCCTTGGCGGTGGAGACGTGCAGCACGATGGGATGATCGATATTGCGTAGTTCCTGCAGCGCGTCGACGAGGGCTAACACATCGTTACCGGCGTCCAGATAGCGGTAGTCGAGCCCCATCGCGCGGAAAACGTTGCGCTCACAGGCGCCGTTGCTGGCGCGCAGCTCGGCCAGATTGCGATACAGGCCGCCATGGTTTTCGGCGATGGACTGGTCGTTATCGTTGACGATGATGACCAAGTTGCTGTCGAGCTCGGCGGCATTGTTGAGGCCCTCAAACGCCAGGCCGCCCGAAAGCGAGCCGTCGCCAATAACGGTAATGACGTTATACGTGTCGCCCGCCAGGTCACGAGCGTGCGCAAGGCCGCAGCCCAGGCTCACCGACGTGGAGGTATGGCCCATGGCAAACAGGTCGTGCTCGGACTCGTCGGGATTGGCAAAGCCAGAAGCCTCACCATAACGCTCCGGATCGATATAGGTGTACGCGCGCCCCGTCAGCGCCTTGTGGGCGTAGGTCTGGTGCGAAACGTCAAAGACAATCTTGTCGATGGGGGAGTTAAACACGCGATGAAGCGCAACCGTAAGCTCAACGACGCCCAGGTTGGGGGCAACGTGCCCACCGACGGCGGCGGAGCTTTCGAGGATTGCCTGGCGGATCTCGCCGCAGAGCAGCGGAAGCTCGGCGCGGTCGAGAGCCTTGACGTCCTCGGGCGTTGTCGTTTGCGTAAGCAGCATCGTTGTGGGTTACTCCATGCGAATCGAGCGCCGGCGCTCCCTCGGCCGGCACAATTGCACAAAACAGTCTCGCACATTTTGGCGTTTGATATGTGACGGCGGCGCGGTAATTCGCCAACTGGTGGGGCAAAACGTTTTGTCCGATGCCATACTGATAGATTCGATGATGATTTATTCAATGCGTGCAGGCTGTGGCTTGTCGCCGTGAGTCGCTGGAAGGAGGCAGCATGTCCGATGTCGTTCGTGCCGAGAAAATCGCGCACGAGGTCGACTATGCCGCCCGTCAACTGGCGCAGGCGGGCCGCTTGGACCTGACGCGCGAGTTTATCCAGCATGGCGATGTGACGGTCTATGCACATGTGACTTCGGTAGCGCGGGCGAGCCTGTCCTTTGCCGAGCGCTTGGGCCGTGTCGGTATCTCGGTCGACCGCGCCTCGTTGCTGCGCGGAGCCCTGCTGCACGATTACTTTCTCTACGATTGGCACGATCCCGATCCGAGCCATCGGCTGCATGGCTTTCGGCATCCGTTTTTTGCCCTAGCCCGTGCGGAGGAAGATTTTGAGCTGACGTCGCGCGAGCGGAATATTATCGTGCGGCATATGTTTCCGCTGGTGCCGGTGCCGCCGACGTGTCGTGAGGCATGGATTGTGTGCCTGGCGGATAAATGGTGTGCTCTGCGTGAGACGGTCGCCGGCCGTCTGCCGCGCAAGGACGAGGCAGACGATGGCGTGAGTGAAGAATCGAGCGAAAAGAGGAGAGGGTAGACGGTGGGGACCGCGATCGACATGGCATTTGACGGCGCGACGCTTGCCGCCTGTCCGCTCTCGGCACTGGTGCTCTCGTTTGCCTTTTACGGGTTTTGCGGTTGGGCATGGGAGTCGACAGTCTGCGCCATGCTCAACCAAGGACGCTTTGCCAACAGCGGATTCTTGCTGGGGCCGTGTTGCCCTATCTATGGTGTGGGCGGCATAGCCTGCTGGCTTTTGCTGCGCGGGATTCCGGATGCCTCGAGCCAATTTGTCGCCGCGGCGCTTGTGTGCAGCGTAATCGAGTACAGTGTGGGCCTTCTATTGGAAAAGACAACAGGCGCACGCTTTTGGGACTACTCGCACCTGCCGTTTAACTTGCACGGACGTATCTGCCTGTACTGGGCCTGCGCGTTTGGCCTGGGCGCGTTGTGCATTTGTCGTTTAGTGGAGCCGGCATTGCTGGGGCTGCTTGGCCATCTGCCGGTGCTGATTGTGCGGCTGTCCGCCTTTATCGTCGCGGTCGCGATGATGGTTGATGCGGTGTGCTCGTTGGCGAGCTGGCAGCGTCTGTCCGATCAGCTGGAGCGTGTGCGCGCCGACCTTGCCGACCGCATCAATGAGTCGCTTGCCGATGCCTCGGACTCCATGCTCGAACGTATTCCCGATTCGACGATTGACTCGGTAGCGCAGACGCATATCCGTAGCCGCGCCGTTAACGCGTGGCTGGCCGAGCTGGGCGACGCGGCGCTCGATGCCCTTCGTGAGAAGGCTTCGATGCCGACGTTTATCTCGGATGGTGCTCGCGGCCTGGCGCTTGCCGCCCGCCGCGTGGCCGATGCCGCGCCGAGCATGCCGCGTCCGTCGCTCAGTCGTCGCCTTGCCGGCAAGCGCATGAGCCGTCCGGTGCCGAGTGTGTCGCTCAGCCGTCGCGACCTGCGCTTCTTCAATGCTTTCCCGCGCTTGCGTATCAATCGCTACGAGGGTGTCATTCGAGCAACTAATCTCCGCGACCGCGCCCACGAGCTGTTTCGGCGCTAGCCGGGATGGGCGCGCACACGGCTCCCTTGCTCGCGTATTTCCCGTTCGTTTCGCTTCCGTTGCCGCGCCGTTTCCAAGATTGCGGCACCGTTTCCATTCGACAACGCAGCGTTTAACAACGCCGTATCTGGTCTACACCAGTTGCCCCTCGGCCGCATTATGGGCGCCGACAACGTTCATGCGACCAAAGGGGAGCGAATGTACGATACGGGATCGACAACGTTTATGCTCATCTGCACCATGCTCGTGTTTTTAATGACACCGGGTCTGGCGTTTTTCTATGGCGGCCTGTCCAGGCGCAAAAATGTCATCAACACCATGCTCATGTGTTTTGGCGCCATTGGCCTGGTTGGTGTGCTGTGGATTGTCGCCGGCTGGTCGCTGGCCTACGGTGGCGATGGTTCCAGCCCGTTTATTGGAGGCCTTGACCAGCTGCTGTGCTTGCCGGTGCTCAACCAGGTGCTGCAGGCGGCCGAGGGCAATGCTGCGGACGGTGCCGTCTACCCTCAAATCATCAACATCGCCTTCCAAATGGCATTTGCCATGATCACGGCTGCTATCGTCACGGGCAGCCTGGCCGGCCGCATTAAGTTTGGTGCCATGACGGCCTTCCTGGGCATTTGGCTGCTCGTGGTCTATGCGCCGCTCGCTCACATGGTCTGGGGCGGTGAGGGTTCCTTTATCGGCGACATCATCGGCGCGCTCGACTTTGCGGGCGGCGACGTGGTGCACATCTCGTCCGGTCTGACGGGCCTGATTCTCTGTTTAATGCTTGGCCGTCGTCGCGGCTTTGGCATGGTGAGCTACCGCCCGCATAACGTGCCGTTTGTGGCGCTGGGCGCCGGCCTGCTTTGGTTTGGCTGGTTTGGCTTTAACGGCGGCAGCGAGTTTAAGGCCGACGCTGTGGCCGCGCTCGCCATCCTCAACACCGTGACGGCCAGCGCGGCGGGCATGGTCTCGTGGCTTGTCGTCGAGCGCGTGCATACCGGTCGCCCCACGCTGGTGGGTGCCAGCACCGGTCTGGTTGCGGGCCTTGTGGTGGTCACGCCGGGTGCGGGCTTTGTCGAGCCGTGGGCAGCGCTGGTCATGGGCCTGATCGTATCACCTGTCTGCTACCTGGCTATCAGCCATCTTAAGACCAAGATTGGCTACGACGATGCGCTCGACGCGTTTGGCTGCCACGGCATCGGCGGCATCTTGGGCGGCGTGCTCACGGGCCTGTTCTGCGTGCCGGAGCTCTCGTGGACCGGTAAGGGCGGCCTGTTCTACACGGGCGACGTGTCGCTGCTCATCTCGCAGATCTTGGGTATTGTGGTGACGGTCGCTATTGTACTGGTGTTCGATTTGGTGATCGCTGCGGTGGTCAAGGCGCTGTTCCACGGTAGCCTGCGCGTGGACGAGGCGGACGAGGCGCTGGGCCTGGATGCGAGTCAGCACGGCGAGAGCGCTTATCCTTCGTTCTCTGGGCTCGATTAGCAGCACGGCTTTCCCAGGCACCTGACCTTACCCCTCAAACCGTCGCTTGCGTACCGAAGTACGCGGCGCTCCTCTTTCGGGGCAATCTCGGGCACCTCGAAAACCCGCGTCGTTGAATGGCAATTCATTTCTTTTATTGAGAGGAATTCACTATGAAGAAAATTACGGCGATTGTTCGTGCCGAGAAGCTTGAGGTTCTTAAAGATGCGCTGTTTGCTGCCGATGTTCGTGGCATGACCATCAACCAGGTGCAGGGCTGCGGTGCGCAGCATGGCTGGAAGGAATACGTGCGCGGCAACGAGTTGCTTGTCAACACGATCCCTAAGGTGCAGTTCACCCTCATCTGCGCCGATGAGCATGTCGACGGAATTGTCGACATCATCTGCAACGCCGCCCGCACCGGCGCCGTCGGCGACGGCAAGATCTGGGTCGAGCCGGTCGAGGAAGTTATCCGCATCCGCACCGGCGAACACGGCCCCGCCGCGGTGTAGAATCGACCGCCTGACGGGTGTGCTTCTCTTGGGGCGCGCCCGTTCTCGTCTACAATATCGTGCAGACGAAGGAGAGGCATGCCCATGATCAAGATGTTTGCGAGTGACTTAGACGGAACGCTGCTGAACGCCCTGCACGAGGCAGACGGGACCATCCGCCGTGCCATTCGCGAGCTGACCGAGGCTGGCCTGCATGTGGTTCCCGCGACCGGGCGCTCGACGCTGCCGATTGGCGAGCATGGCTTTACAGGTCTGGCACTCGACGCCTGCTGCTCCAACGGATCCATCGTGCGCAACAGCCATGGCGAGGTGCTCAAGACCTGGACCATCGACCCGCAGATTACCGAGGAGCTGCTCAAGGCGTTCCCGGACATCTGTTTTGACTGCTCCACGCCCGATGGCATGTTCTCGAGCGGATCGTTCGAGATGCACCAGGCGGGCTTTAAAAAGGACAGTCCTATCAAGCGCATCGTGATGCGCGGCATGCGTGCACGTGGGGGGTATCACGAGGAACAGTATTTCGACCAGTCGATCGGTGACATCCTGCGCCATGACGTATGCAAGATCAATTGTCGCGTGACCTCGCCCGAGCTGGAGCGCGACCTTAAGGCGTATTTGGCCGAGCGCTCGGACCGCGTGGTCAACGCGCCGTTCGATCCGGTGATGTTTGAGATCACGGACGTGGCGTGCAACAAGGGCGAGAGTGTGGCCTGGCTGGCGGGCTACTACGGCATTGCCGAGGACGAGGTCGCGGTTTACGGCGACGGCGGCAACGACATCGCCATGCTCAAGCGCTTCCGCCACAGCTACGCGACCAAAAACGGCAGCGATGCCGCCAAGGCCGCCGCGAGCGCGACTATCGGCAGCTGCATGGTCCACGCCGTCCCCAAACACATGCTCGCCACCATGCGCAAGCAAAACTCCCGCACCGTCATCGAATAATGTGGCAAAGGGACTGTTCCTCTGTCACATTCCCGGGTTCTCGACTAGCCAGTGCTCGTAGGCGCGCTGCATGACCTCGGTTTTATCGGCTTTTTTGCGGCAGCCCTTTTGTTCCTCAACGGCCAGTCCATAAGCACCACTCTGCTCAAAAGCGCTGGTATCCCAAGCGCCGTGTTCAATGCGCGACCATACGGCATCGATGAGTTGTTCGAGCTCGGCAATGTCGTCGGCGTTGGCGGTTGTCGCGAACGGCGGGCGGAGCTCGCCCGTTGTCTTGTCGGGCTCGACATAGTAGTCGCCCATGGAAGTGACGGTGTAGCCATAAAACTCGGGTGATGCTTCGACCAGCAGTTTGTAGAACTTGAGCTGACGATGGTAGCCTGCGGGGACTTCTTTGCCAAAACCAGTCTTGTAGTCAACGATCTGCACCGTTTTAGTGGCATCGTCAACGAGGAGCAGGTCGAGAAAACCAAAGAGCGGAGTTCCTTCGGTGGTCAGGCACTGCATATTCGCCTCTGTGACGCAGCGATAGCCATGCACATGCTCGACAAGCCAGGGGACGAATGCACGACAAATGCGTTCGAAGCGCTCCGAATAGCGATGGACGTCCTCGGGGGCAAAATCGAGCCACGAAATCTGCTGGCGATACTCGGCCTTAATTGTCTCAATCGCCGCCTCGCCATCGGCTGCCATTCTATTAACGATCTCCTCGAACATCGCGTGAACGATGGTGCCGAATTCGGTTTGGATCGTGGGCGCCGTGGGCAGGCGCACAATCTGCTTCTCAGGGAAGTGCTGGCTATTTGCGCATCCAGGCTCGTACGTCACAAAGTTGTTGAGCGCTGTGGCAGAAAGAAACTTCACGTCGGTATGAGGTTCCAAAAGCGCGCGGAGCTCGGGCGTATCAAACACGTAGTTGTCGCGCCACTCGGTTTCGATTGCAACGCTGAGCTGGTCTGTCTCAGCAGAAACTTCGCAAGAGTCGATAAGCCCCGTGAGCTCCTGCAAAGCCAACCCGCCGGCGCGGTACAGCTCGAGGTGTCGCTTAGCGCGCGTGATGGCGACAAACAGCAGGCGACGCGCGTCGTCGTTGTCCTTTTCATCACGAATCAGCAGGTTGGATGGGTACAAACTCATGCCGCCGGCGCCTTTGTGCCAAGTGGAGTCGTCGGCATCGAGCAGGTAGACGCAGTCGAACTCCAGGCCCTTAGAGCTATGGGCGCTGGTGAGGCGAACAGCTCCCGGCGCGCCGAGGTTGATCGATGCGTCGATACTCACGCCAAACTTTTGAGCGGCATCGAGCTTGTCGACAATATCGGGCAGGCGAAGCGCGCGTCCCATACGGCGCGCATCTCCCATTTCACCTTCGGCAAAGGCGAGTAGGGCGCGGATGCCGGCATTGAATTCGGCGGCACCCAGCGGATCCTGTTTTTTATGATCCTGATAATAGCCGAGGCTGCGTTCGACAATCTTAAAGAGCAACGCTCTGACCGGGGAGGCGCCGGCCTCGGCCGCCCACTGCATAAGGTCGTCGTGTAGCTCTTTGACGCGGGCGATATTGCTCTCGCGCATGGCGGCCATCCAGTCGCCATGCTGGTCTCGCTTGGCGCTGAGCGCAAACGTCACGGACGATGGATGGTCGCCGCCCAGCTCGGTGGCACAGATGATCTGCGGAAGATAGCTGCTGGCGAGCTCCTTCTTCCCGCGAGTAAGCGCGGCAACGCAGCGCAGCAGCGCCAGCGTCGTCTGCATGCGCTCGGAGGCAAAGAGGTTTTGCCGTTCACGATAGGAAAACGGCACGTTCTCCTTAACGAGGAAGGGGATAAGCGAACGCAGTGCGGCGTGTTTGGCAGAGATGACTGCAATTCCTTCATTGGGATCTTCGCAGTCATTGAGGTAGCCGGACTCAAGCCGCTGCTTAATGCTCGCAGCGACAGCGGCGTATTCTTCGGCTTTGCCGCTGAAGACGTTCTCACTAAAGTTGACCTGGTCACCTTGGGGCCTAAACGCCACGATCGATTTGTTCGAGCTGGCGTCGAGGCGATATTCAATTTGCCGTGCGATAGCTTGACCAAGCTCAACGATGGCGGGCGTGGAGCGATAGTTGGTCTTGAGCACGATGCTCCGGGGCGAGAACTCGGCCGCAAACTGGTTGGCGCATTCGATCGTGGCGCCCTGAAAACGCATGATGGCTTGATCGTCATCGCCAACGGCCATGATATTGGGCGCATCAACGCCGTCGCAGAGCAGCTCGATGATGCGCATCTGGGCACCATTGGTGTCCTGGAACTCGTCAACTTGGATATAGGTATAGGTGTCCTGGAGCACTTGGCGCAACGCGTCGTTGTGCTCGACGGCGTTAACGAAGTCGCCGATCATGTCGTCGTAATCGTAGAGATGGTGTTGGTCGAGCTCGCTCTGGTAGCGACGCGCGACGTCGCAAGCGGTCTTGAGTCGCTCGCTCTGCTCCACAATCTTAAACGTGCGCCCCTGAGAGTTGCTGCCTCCAAAGAAGGCATCGCGCACCTTGGTGTATCCCGAGGATTTGCCCTTCTCATCGATGAGCTCGGTGCGGCGAACGGTGTCGCGCAACTCAAGAATGTACGGCACGTACGTGCCGGCGGGACAGTCAATCGGGCGGGTGAGCGATGTGGGTGCCATGGCGCAGACACGCTCGACCTCTTCCTCAAAGCGTTCGGCCAACACGGCGCTTGCCCTTTCGCGGGCGAGCGAAAGCAGCTCGGAATGTTCGGTGAGCCAGGTAGCGGCGTCGATATTCTGCTGCGCGATGGCGCTCAGCGTGTCGTAGTCCAGGCCACTGCGTTTGATTTTGGAGACAAAGCCGATCATCTTACCGATGTTTTGCGCAGGCATATCGGGTGACCCTCCGCCTAGCGGAGAACCAAAGGGCAGCGATTTGAGCAGCCGATCAAAAACTTCTTGCTGGTGCAGGCTGGTAACAAGCGTGTCGGTCGAAGGGCGCATGAAGTACTCGGGATAGCGCGACCTGATGCTGCTTGCAAATCCGTGGAACGTACTGACTTCGATGCCGTAGGCGTCGCGGCCGATGAGCTCAATCAGGCGCTTGCGCATGGCCTCCGCGCCCGCCTCGGTATAGGTGAGGCAGAGGATGTTGCTAGGGGCGGCGTCGCGTTTGGCCAAGATGTTCGCCGCGCGCAGGCTCAGCAGCTGCGTCTTGCCGGTGCCGGGGCCGGCAATGACGAGCAACGGACCATCTAGGCATTCGACGGCCTCGCGCTGTTCGGGATTCAGGCGCTCGAACGATACGTTAAAGTTGGGGGTCATGTTCATGGCAGTATTACCTGTCTTCCTGGTAGAGCGCACGCGTGCTATCGAGATAGTCAAGATACGTATCGATGGCACTTTGAGGTTGAACGATCTTAATGAAGGTGCTGAGTTGCAGCAGCCAGCCAAAGAACTGCGGAGACAGCGGGGCTTTGACGGTAGCTAACAGGCGCCCATCCTGGTTCTCAAACACAACGGCATCGAGCCCGAACTTGTCGATGAGCGGGTTCATTGCGCGGTCATCGAGTTCCAGCACCACGGTGGTCTTATCGGCCGCATAGACTCCAAACGATGGCGAAACGTGGTCCTCGAGCACATAGCCTGCGATACGCGGATCTTTGGTCGCGGACTCTTCGGATACCGCAACATCGAGCATGCGATCGACGCGATAAGGCGTGAACGGCTGATGACCCGAGCCGGCATTAGCCCATTTATCTCTAAATCCAATCATGTAATAGAGTTCGTCGGAGTAGATAAGGCGCACAGGTGTGAGCTCGTAGACCTTTCCGTCATGATTAAGGGCCTTTTGCTTGGCGGCGTCGTAGTGGAAGTAACGAAACCGAATCTTGCGTTTTTCGCGCATAGCCTGCTGAATCAAGTCGATGTTGAGCAGGGCATCAGAGTTTTGCATCTTCACGCGCGAAGGCACGTCGACACGCTTGTGCATCAGTTCGCGTTCGCCCAGGCTGGCGAGGCTCTGCAGCTTGCCGATGAGGTGGTCGGTCAACTCATCGGTCAAAAACGGCGAACTCTGTACGGCGTCAACAAGCATGATGAGCTCTTGCAGGTCGAGCGGGCGTGAGACCAGGGCCCATTCCCTGCCACCGCGCTGGTCGATGTTGAGCCCAAAGTCGCGAAGCGTTTGCAGATCACGATAGATGGCCTTTCGCTCTGCCTCAAGGTCGTGATAGGCGAGTTCCTCGATGATCTGCTGCGTTGTGAGCCCGTGCGTGCTGTCGGTCTTTTCCATCAAGGTTTTAAGCAGGAACAGAAGCCTGAGCTTTTGATTTGGTCTGTTCGCCACGTTGTCTCCTTTCGCCGGCAGGGTACCAACCGGAGATACAAAACAAGACCCGTTATTGGGACTCATTGTAGTCCGCGCGACCGTAGTATTCGCAGCAATAAGAGCTCGAATAGGGCGAAAGGTGGTTAAACGGAAATCGGCGGTTTGGCTGGCTGGTGTGACATGCGCTCTATTGGCTTGGGGCCGGTTCCGGTTTACAAGGATCAGAACAGGAGAAATGCGATGGCAGACATCAAAGTCTTTGCCGAGAATCTTGAGGATTCAACCAAGGAGCAGATCGAGGAGATTTCCAGCTGCCCGGCGTTTGAAGGCGCCAAAATCCGCATCATGCCCGATGCCCATAAGGGCAAGGGCTGCGTGATTGGCTTTACGGCAAACTTGGGCGACAAGGTGATTCCCAACCTGGTTGGAGTCGACATCGGATGCGGGATGTACTGCGTGCCGCTTGCGGAAACCATCGCGCGCGACGACCTCATTCAGTTCAATCGCGATGTGAAGCGCGCGGTGCCCACGGGCTTTAGCCTTCATCGCGATCCTGCCTGCGTACTCGCGGACTTTGACATGGAGTCGCGCGATTGGCTTCAGGACAAGCGCAAGGTTGAGCGCTCCATGGGCACGCTGGGCGGCGGCAATCACTTCATTGAACTCGACGAGGACGAGGATGGGTGCCAATATCTGGTCGTGCACACCGGCTCGCGCAACATGGGCAAGCAGACGGCGGAGCATCATCAGGCGCTGGCGCAGAAGACGTGCACGGCGGATATCCCCGACGAGCTTAAGTATCTCGTGGGAGATCTTTCTGCCGAGTATCTCGTCGATATGCATAACTGCCAACGCTTCTCGAATCAGAACCGCAAGGCGATTGTCGCACAGATTATTGAGCGTACGGGAATTCGGCTCGACGGAGACGGCTTTACCACCATGCACAACTACATCTCGGAAGGCGGCATGATTCGCAAGGGCGCCATTAGCGCTCATGCGGGCGAGATGGTGCTGATTCCGTTCAACATGCGCGACGGTGCCGTTATTGCACGCGGCAAGGGAAACGAGGACTGGAACTGTTCGGCGCCGCACGGGACGGGTCGCGCGATGAGCCGCGCCAAAGCGTTCCAAACGCTCGACACCAGGTCGTTCGTTAACGAGATGCGCGATGCCGGCATCTACTGTCCGAGTGCATGCGAGACGACGCTCGATGAGTCGCCCGAAGCGTATAAGCCTGCGGATGATGTACTGAGACTCATGGACCCGACGGTTGATGTTATTCACCGACTCAAGCCGATTTGGAATTTTAAGGCTACTGGTAAGCGTGGTAGGCGTTAGGAGGGTTGCGATGACGTTAAAGATGGACTCCAGGGACGACCGAATTGGACACTCTGTGAGCATGGGCGAGATAATGGGCCTGCCAGGCGTTATGCCGCCGACAGATGCGAGCCAGCGTGGTTGGATTCGTGAAGAACGGGGCGATGGCGTCTTTGACATAAGCCGTTTCCATGATCGACTGACTTCCGGGCTCGATCATGCCATGGAAACATCGGTGTTCGAGGTCCTACAGGTATTGAAGACTGGTATGCCTGTTGATGACATCCTGGGCGGCGGTATTGGACTAGGCAAGCTTAGCGTGATTGGCGGCGCGCATGAAGACGTTTCGAACGTACTGGCGCATGCGGTTTTATGCCTGAGCGAGCAGTGCACTGTGCTTTACGTGCCGATGCGGGAGTGTGAAGAGGACGCGATCGCCCGGCTTATTCGCGCCGAGATGGGCACCAAAGTGCCGGAGGATTCTGAAGAGCGTCAAGTCGAGGCAATCCGCGCAACGATGCGCCTCAAGCAGCGCAACCTAGGCATTTTTGTTGAGGACAACATGACCATGGACCTTTTAACGAGCTGGTTGCTCGGCGACCAGACGTGGAATAGAGCAGTGCTAAAGGACGTCGTGGTCGTAATTGACGGACTCGAGATGCTCGACGACAATCGCCCCGTGAATGCAGCCCTGCGCGACCTGCGCAACATGCTCAGCCCAACATCCGCCATCCTGGCAGGCTGCTTTGCGGCAGAGGGCGGCAACGATGCGGCTTTTGCCGAGACCCACTGCAATGCAGACGCCCTGGCCCGCATAAGTTTCGATGGCACGGAATCTTCCTGCGCGCGAGTCTTTGGCTGAGGTCAGGGCTAATAACAACTGCTCGGCCAGCAGCGCGTCTACCAGCAGAAAGTGACCGCTCAACAGCCAAGAAGATGCGTTTAAGTGGGTTAAGAATTACCATCAAATAGAGGGCAAAGACGAGCGGGCTTCTGTCAGATTCAGAAAGGAACGTCCAATGGCAACGCGTAAAGATCGGAATGTTAGGCGAATCGTTTCTTCCATTGAGGCTTCGCTTCATCCGGATAAGTATTACGAGTTTGATTTAGACCAGAACGGTTTTCCGGTTTTTAGCGATAAGAACATCGCCTTTGTGAACGGTCTCGTAAATAATGATTCGAATTACACATGGATTGATCAGGACACGATTCACGATAAGTATGTGGATGCTTCGAACGGTGATGCCTGCGCCATCCGGGAGGCTGTTTATTTTACTAATAAAATGAATTCGACGCATTTGGCTGCAGTGACGGTAAAGGGTGGCCAAGATGAGCTAATGGGCAAGATGAATGCCGAGCTCAAACGGCTTTGCGAAATCAAAGAGGATTCGCAAGGCGGTAGTGGTGAAAAGGGGGATGAGGGCGAAGCCGAGCTTACTGGTGGAACACTTATAACTGCCGCATATCTTGTGAGCCAGTATGCGAATAATAATGAACTGGGGTCTAGCCTGCTGGAAAAAGACCTTGAGTCCCGAGCGAATCTCGTTGCCAGCATCGCGCGCGCTACAACAAATATGACTTATAAACTATTGCCGGAAGAGGACCCTAGCGACCTTAAGTGCAACCGAAGCAATTTTTCCTTTGCAACAAAGTTTTGCCACCATGGTTGTCGTAATCTAAGCAGGCGTGAGGTGAATGACTCTTATATCTATGATGCGGACAACTTCTGCATCTATGACACGGTTGTCGGCACAATGCTTCCTTATTATGCGGATGCTTATATTGATTACGGCAGCAATGAGGGTGAGTGGCTTAACGAATGGTGCAAAAAATACAATGACACTCCATTGAGCCGCTATGGAAACCGATATGCATGGATTAGAGGTACGATTAATAAACTGGTTGCCACGCCCGATGAGGATGTTGAAAACGCTGACGCCCAGGTCGCTTGGGGCTACCTGGGATACCTTGATCTTTACAGCCATATCGTTGACGGTATCAATGAGTGGCGAAAGCAGGAAAACCAGACGGTTGGTTCAAATAACGGCTCCGCCCCAGATATTGGCTTCCATGAAGTCGACCTGATGATTTGGTACTTCTTCAAGGGCAGTCGTCTCGACAAGGCAAAGGAGACGATGAAATAAATCGTCGCTAAGCTTAGCGACGATTGACAATGGAAAAGTCCCGCCCAAGTTCGACATTATGTGTAGAGCTTGGGCGGATCAAGATGCTTTCACTTCGCCCAAAGATATTCTGAGTCTCGTTCTCGGGCCGTGCCTGGTTTGGGCACGGCTTTTTTCGTATCTATGAAGATTCGAATGCTGAATTGAGATATGGGCAAGACCTGCTGATGGGGATCGCTGCGGTTTTCCGCATCTCCCGTCAACGCGAGCGATGCCGATATATATCCAACCAGCCGGGTTCTTCTTCTTTGTTGTCGGCGCACGCTTCTAGCAAGTCATCTATCCGGTCTAGCCCGATTGCTTGCAAGGTCACGCATGCTTCCGGCAAGGGCTGCGTTGCTTTTCTCGCCCTGAACACGGGCGACAGCATCAAGTTCGTATACGCCCATCCGGCAAAGCAACTGCCGTAGGGGATAGAGCCACATCTGATCTGCCCATCGCCATCGGAATACAGACAGTCCAATTTCGAGTTTGCTACCAGGCAATAACAAGGTCCCGGCGCCCATGGGCGGCAGTCGATCTCAAGAATTTCGCCCTTTCTGTACGGAGTGGGCAGGTCGACATATGCCCCCTTGAACCACGGGCCAAAGATTCCACCCACAATGCAGTCGAGCACCTCGCCACATTCGCCCTCTTCTTCCCTGCAGATGTACTGGATTTCGCCGGAGGCGTTTGCGTAGTAAGTGTAGTCTGGCTGTAGAAAGCCGTCGTATGGATATGAACAGCTTGGGTCGTTGGCAAGGTTGAACAGCTCGATCATCCAGTATGAGGACGACAGGTCTGTCATTTCGCTCCACTTGTCTGCGTATGCCTTCATTGCCGCAAGGGCTGCCTGCCACGATGCTACGGGGAAGGGGCCATGCGTGATGGCGGATCCCACTTCGTTGTCGACAAAGCTAATTTCGCTAATAAGCAGTACCTTCCTGTTCCCGTCGACGGCCTTTAGCGCGTTCAGGCAGTCATCGATGTAGTCGAAGCAAATCTGCCGATAGTGCCAGTAAGGGGTGTCGTCTGACGAGTTGCACCCGCCAGCAACCAGTCTGCCGAGTAGCTCTCGTTTGCGGGTAATTTCAACCGGTGCTCCACCGACAATCTGCATGTAATGGTCGCCGCTCAGGAGCTGCGGATTATGCAGCAAATGCTCTCGCAGCTCCGGAGAGTCGATCAAGTTGATTATTTCTTCGTGCACGATAGTCTCCGAGTTGTTGGTGCGACTTCTTGTGGATTCGGGCATGACGACCTTTATTCAAATAGCTGCGGGTACTTCTCCTTGAGCGGCGCCTGATCCAGACGCAGCTCTTCCAGGTTGCGCTTTGCCTTGGACTCCATCCTTATGGTGTCGATAAACGCGATGAGTGAGTCGACATACAGGTCGCCGCGCAGGTAGGCCTGGGCGGCGATTAAAATTCGCTGCTCGTCTTCGAGTGGTTTGCGATAGTACTCAAGATTCAGGTAAAGCGGGTCTGGCTCGCCGATGTAGAGGGGAAACGTCTCGTTGTAGGTAATCGAGCAGCCAGTGGCACGCATGTTGCTGATATCCCCTGCATGGCGATAGTGCTCGAGGCGCTGCTGCGCATGATCAAGCCATTCGTCAGAACGGTCTGCCTGCCGAAGCTCTGCCTCGAGCTTTGTCCGGTCCCACGTGGGCAGATCGAACAGCGTGAACGGCTCGCGGGCACTGCCTTGTGGCGTCCAGACGATATCGCCGGTGTGGAACGGCGTGGGGATATCGACCCAGATGAACTCGAATGCGATCTCCCAATCGTTCTCAACGGGGCCGGCGGAAGGACAATAGACGGAAAGGGCCTCGCCTTTACCGTTCACCATGAGCCAATCTTCCCGGCGATGTTCTTCGTCGGCATCGAGCGGGCGCCGGGTGATGCGTACGCGTGCCTCTGGACGGCTCGCCAGCTCATCATCACCGCGCAACGCCTCGGCACATTTCTCATAACAGCTGAATGGCGCGCCGAAGGCCCCACAAAGTTGCCCGTCGGGCACAATCTCCTCTTCATACTGATAAACGTAGCCCGTCCCACTCGCAAACGCATTGACGCACCGCTTGTTGTAATCGATTGTCCAGCGCAAAAAAGTATGGAAATCGGGGATGGCCGGCCTTCCAAGACCGGCATGGGTTGCCTCCAGCGAACAATTGGGCATAGTTCGGGCGATCTCCTGCCAAGCTTCGCATTTCTGATCGAGCGTGGCGGTCTTCGAAAACCAAACCAGATAGGCGGCCTCAATGGTGTTGGGTTGAAAATTGATGCGGAGGAGATGCTCCCGAATGTCCCGGGAGTCAACAAAATCCAAGATGTCCATGGTTAGCTCCTCTTTGTTTCGAATCGCTCCGGCGGGGTTATCGCATCATCGAACAGCTCCGGATAGCGGATCTTGAGCCCGCCGTCTTCCCCTTCAAACCGCTCGGCTTTTTTCTTGACCAGCGCCTGCAGCTCGCAAAGACTTGATAGCGCAATTAGTGAGTCAAGACCCAGATTGCCGTCGAGATATGCCCGCACGCCGTACAGAATTCTCGCCTCCGGCTTGAGCGGGGTACGGCAGTATTCCATATCGAGAAGAAAACAACTCGGCTCTCCGATATAGACGGGGTACTCCAGGGGATATTCAATCTGACAGCCGTAGGCGTACATGTCGCTCGTATCGCCATTTTGCCGATGGTGCCTGAGCAGGTCGTCGGCCTTTTTTGCGGCGCATTCCCTGTAGGTGGAAGGCGGAAGCTCATCTATGACCCGCTGCGTGGTCCATGTCTGCATATTGAGAAGCAGCATGGGGTCGCCAGGGTCGCCGTGACGACAAATGATGTCGCCGGCGTGGAATGGCGTCGGGATGTCAAACCACATCAACTCAAAAGCGAAAGTGGGGTCTTCGCCCTCGCGTTCCATGTCGATGCAGCGCAGTTGACAGTCCATGGTCTCGCCTTTTGCGTTGAGCATGAGCCTGTCGGCGGCATAGTAGTCTTCGTCCGGATCGATCGGGCGGCGCGTTATTTCTATCGAGGTAGGATTTTCCTCCTCAAGCTCATTCCAGATTGCCTCGAAACATTTTTCGTAGCTGGTGTAGGGGCCATAATTGCACCCGCTCTCATGGGGACTTCCCGTCTTGTCCTCAAAGAAATACATGTGCTTGCCAGGCTGTTTGAACTGGGCGATTTTCTTGCGCTCCCATCTGATGACGTCGCGAAGAAAGACATGGAAGTTGGGGATATTGAACGTGCCGTATCGCCTGCTCATCGCACAATTGGGCATGTTTTCGAGAATCTTTTGCCAGGCCTCAATTTTCTGTTGCAGCGTCTTCTCGTTCGAATGGTCGACGATGAACGCTGCCTCGGGCGTGGTGGGCTCGTAGCCGATGCCTTCCAAATGCTCTCTGATATCGGGCGAGTCGAGAAACTCGAGAATGTCCGAACGTATAGCGTTGGCACTGGGACCGGCCGATGTGCGGTATGGCTGCAGGCAGTCGTGTACGACCGATCCGTCCGACCAATGTTTGCCGTAGCTGGGGTCATCGTGCAGCTTTTTCGAGAGCTCGAGCATAAAGGAGCAATCATCGGGCAATTCGCCGGTATAACGTTCGGCGGTATAGAGGGCAGAGGGCGTGAAGTCGTCGAGGAAGCCGTCCGTGAAATCCCTCAAGCGGAGATTGCCTTCCTCAACGCCGTAGATTTTGCTCGGATAGGCGCACCAAACCTGGCCTTTGAACGAGCTATCGTAGTCGTCTTCGAGCACGATGGCAAAACGGGGACCGTGATCGAAGGGCCGACCGTCAATCTTGATGATGTCGCCGGGGACCCAGGGAGTGTAAAAGACCTCACCATTGGCGCAGAAGTGCTTGCTATTGTTCCACGGCAAGTGATCGATGCTTTGGTGCGGAGTCCGCTGATTCCGGCGGTCGCTCAAAAAGACCAAATCGCCAGCCATGGTTGCGGCGAATATCAGCGAGGCTTGAGCGCGTGGGCGGTCGTGTAAGTCTTCGGCGGTATAGAGCTTAATCTGCCAGAATGATTCGGACCAATCTTCATCGGGGTCGTCATCGACGTATTGCTTCATAAGGGTTTGAGCGGCATCCCAAGAGGCAACGGGGAAGGGGCCATCAAAGGTGTCGTGCCCGCGCTCGTCTTCACTGTAAAACACGCCGGAGACCAGCAAGATACCGCGGTCACGGTCAACGTTGTAAAGCATATCGAGTGCAGTGTCGAGTTGTTCGAGGCCGGAGTCGATCGTCTCGGCGTAATCCGATGAGACCTCTTTGCGAAGCTGCTCGAGCATGGTCCGTTTTTCGTCGAGCGTCTTGAGGGAGCCGCCGATGGTTTTACAGAGGGAGCCATCTGCCATTCCCATGTGTTTGAACATATGAGCACGCAGCTCATCGTCCTTGATGCAACTGCAAACGAGCTCCCTGCCGGCATCGGTGATCACGGTATCTGCTTGGCTGTCCATA
Organism: Collinsella sp. HCP28S3_E12; assembly: GCF_052065595.1. Lineage (NCBI taxonomy): Bacteria > Bacillati > Actinomycetota > Coriobacteriia > Coriobacteriales > Coriobacteriaceae > Collinsella > Collinsella sp. HCP28S3_E12. Next base: position 62,578 of record NZ_JBQHTS010000009.1, on the reverse strand, counting down.
GAAACCTCCAATTCGGTCGTTGCCGTTAGCATCCATCAGAGGTTGTGCTTTGTGGTCCCATTAACGGGTCCCATATGAATCTCGCGTCAAACATACTTTTGGAAACGCACTGGTACATGAGTGTGCGCGTACTGAAAGGACAATCGGTAGGGGCGTTTCAAAAACTAAGCGTAACTGGTGCAACCTCCCTCTAAGAAGGGATCGGCCGTCGCATCGAACAGCTCCGGGTAGCGGTCCTTGAGCCAACCGTCTACATCCTCGAAGCCACGCGCCTTTTTCTCCGCCAGCGCCTGTAGCTCGCATGCGCTGGCCATTGCGGCGAGCGAATCAACCGCCAGGTCGCCTTTGACATATGCCCTGACGCCGTAAAGGATTCGCTCCTCTGACTTGAGCGGCTTGCGGTAATAGTCGATGTCCAAAAGAAAGCCCTCAGGCTCCCCAATGTAGAAGGGGAAATGCAAGGCGGATGAGACTTGGCAGCCGTAGGCGTACATGTCGCTGGTGTCGCCGTCATATCGGTGCCAGCGCAATAGCTTGTCGGCCTTTTGAACGAGGCGCTCTTTGTAGACGGAGGAGGCCAGCTCTTTGTCGATTCGTTCGGATCCCCAAGTTTGCAGGTCAAACAGCACCATCGGCTTGTCGGGACGTTGGAGGTTGCAGACGATGTCTCCGGCATGGAGGGGCGTTGGGATATCAAACCACATGTCCTCGAAATCGCTGGCGGTGCCCGCCTCGTCCCACTCGCTTTTGTTGCGGTAATCGCAAGACATTACTTCGCCGTTCGCATTGAGTAAGACCATGTCGTCGGCATAGTGGTCTTCGTCTGGGTCGATGGGACGACGAGTGATCCTGATGGCTTTGGGATCGTCACCGTCGAGCTCTTTCCAGATGGCATCGAAGCACTTTTGATAACTGCTGTACGGGCCGTAAAGACAGCCGCCCTGCCCGCGCCGGTCCCATGAGTAGTCATCAAAGAAATACAGGCTCAGACCGTCCGTCCTTATAAAGTGTGCGAGCTTTCTTTGCTCCTGCCTGATGGCATTGCGCAGAAAGGCATGGAAGTCCGGGATGTTGACCGTGTCGTTTCTGCGGCTCATGGCGCAATTGGGCATATTGTCGATGATCTTTTGCCAGCCTTCGAGCTTTTGCTGCAGCGTTGCTTTATGCGAGCAATTGACAATGAAAGCCGCTACGGGCGTGGTGAGCTCGTAGTTGATTCGTTGAAGATGCTCCTTAATACTGTGCGAGTCTAAAAACTCGAAGATGTCCGGACGAATATCCAGCTCGCTTTGGTTGGCGGGCTTGCGATACGGCTGAAGGCAGTCATGTCCGACCGAGCCTTCGGACCATTGCTTGCCGTAGTCGGGGCTGTCGTGCAGCATCTGCGAAAGCTCGAGCATAAAAGCGCAGTCGTCCGGCAGCTCACCGGTGTAGCACTCGGCGGTGTAGAGGGCGGAGGGGATGAAGGGGTCCAGGAGACTGTCGCTGTAGGTGCCGGATGAAAGTGAACCCTCCTTAACGCCGTGATCTTTACTAGGCCCTGCGCACCAGATCTGTCCCCGGAGCGTGTGCTCGTAGTCGTTTTCGAGCACAATGGCAAAGCGAGGCCCGTGATCAAAGGGGCGACCGTCGATTTTGAGGATGTCGCCTGGGACCCACGGCGTATAGATGGGTTCGTTGCTGTTGCAGAACCGTCTGCTATCGTTTCGCCAGGCGCTTTCGACATACGATTTGCGAGTGCGGTTATTGCGCTGATCGCGGAGAAATATAAGCTCGCCATCCTTGGTTGCCGCAAACGCCAGGGAGGACTGCGCCGTTTGATGTTCGTGAAGGTCTTCTGGGGTGTATAGGTCGATCTTCCAGTACGATTCGGACCAGTCGTCTTCAGGATACTCTTCGATGTAGCGCTTCATGAGTGCCTGCGCGGCCTCCCACGATGCGGTGGGGAAGGGACCGTCGAGGGCGCCGGCGTCGCGCTCCTCCTCGTTGTAGACCATGACGTATAGCAGGAGGATTCCGCGGTCGCGCTCGATGTTGTGGAGCATATCGAGTGCGCTGTTGAGCTGGGCGAGATGCGAATCGATATCTTCGACCAGCTCCGGCGAAACCTCCTTGCGGAGTTGCTCGAGCATGGTGCGTTTTTCATCAAGCGTCTTAAGAGAGCCGGCGATGATTGGCGCTGGCCAGTATAGGTATTTACGCATGTGGTCGCGCAGCTCTTGGCTCTTGATGCAGCTGAGGACGAGGTCCTTGCCGGCATCGGTGATGCCATCGCATGCCTGATTGTTCATGTCGGCCTCCTTATCGATCATTACCGGCATGATGAAACGGGCGTGGCGATTGTTGGTCCCATTAACGGGACCAAGCAGCGGCTCGATGTGACAAAGGGACTGCCCCTTCGTCGCATCCAAATATTGCCTTTACGTGTTGATACACACGGTGTGCAATAATACTCGCACTGTGCAATAGCGCACAGGCTGAGTAACAAGGAGGACGCTTGTCCCAGCTCGAGAAATGCGATCGCCGGTCCCTTCGCTCGCAGCGTGCCCTTCGCCAGGCACTTGCCAGCGAACTAGCCGAAAGCGGCGATCTTTCGCGCATTAACGTCGCGTCGCTCACCGAGCGCGCCGGCCTTACGCGCCGTACGTTCTATTCGCATTACCGCGATATCCCCGACTTTATCAATCAAATCGAGGACGGCTTGCTGGCCGAGATCCGTGAGCGTATTGAGCTCATCACCGCAGCTCGGCTGCCCGATCTCTATCACAACATCGATGAGCTCGAGCCGGCGCCCGGTTCGGTTGAGCTACTGCGTTATCTTGCGGCCAACCGCGACTTGATCGGTGCTCTGCTGGGTCCGGGCGGCGACCAGGCCTTCATTAAAAGGATTATCGACACCGCGCGTGAGGCTGTGGTGCCGCGTGCACAGACGGGCATTTTGGGCCTGGCGCTGGGCACGTTCTTTGACTACTACGTCACCTACGTCGTGAGTGCCGAGGTCGGCATGATTCAGCGCTGGTTTGAGCGTGGGCTCACCGAATCGCCCGAGGCCATGGCGCGCATGATGACGGTGCTCGCTTTTGTGCGCCCTGGTGACCTGTATGGCCAACCCATCGATATCAACGTGCCGGAGTACGGCATGAAGCTATTGAACTTGCAGCTCGAGGACGCGGCCGACACCGCCGTAACCGTCGAGTCCAACAACTAAGAGGAGAGACAATGAGCAAACTCGTCGAGGGCATCAAGGACCGCATGGTCGCCGCCGCACGCGAGGCTGCGCCCACCGTGGTGGACGCCGCGCAGAAGGCCGCGACCGCGGCTGCCGAGAAAGTTGCCGAGGCAGTTGCCGATGCCAAGAACGCGGCAGGGGAGACGTCCGTCGCTAGCGAGCCCGCAGCCGCCGCCCACGCCCCCGAAGGCGCAATCTTCAACCCCGAGGCCGCCCACGGCAACCTGCACCTGGGCATCGACGTTGGCTCCACCACCGTCAAGCTCGCCGTGCTCAACGATGACAACCAGCTCGTCTACGCCAAGTACCAGCGCCACCACACCGACGTCCGCGCTTGCGCCCGCGATCTGTTCGAGGGTGCTGCGGCCGTGCTGCCGACGGCCCAAATGACCTGCGCCATTACCGGCTCGGGCGGCCTGCTGCTGTCCCAGTGGCTCGACCTGGAGTTTGTCCAAGAGGTCATCGCCAGCAAGCGCGCCGTCGAGACCCTCATCCCGGCCACCGATGTCGCCATCGAGCTGGGCGGCGAGGACGCCAAGATCATCTACTTCGATAACGGCATCGAGCAGCGCATGAACGGCACCTGTGCCGGCGGTACGGGCGCGTTCATCGACCAGATGGCAACCCTGCTGCACACCGACGCCAGCGGCCTCAACGAGCTCGCGGCCAACGCCACCACCATCTATCCCATCGCCAGCCGCTGCGGCGTTTTTGCCAAGACCGACGTCCAGCCGCTGCTCAACGAGGGCGCCCGCCCCGAGGACGTGGCCGCCTCCATCTTCCAGGCCGTCGTGACCCAGACCATCTCGGGCCTGGCGTGCGGCCGTCCCATCCGCGGTAACGTCGCCTTCCTGGGCGGCCCGCTGCAGTATCTCTCCGAGCTGCGCCATCGCTTCTACCTCACGCTCAACCTGGACGAGGAGCACCGCATCGTGCCCCAAAATGCTCACCTGTTTGTGGCGAGCGGTGCCGCCATGGCGCACGAGTCCAATAAGCTCAGCACGTTCCCGCAGCTCATCGAGGCCATCGATGCCCTGGGTGACACACAGGGCGCCGAGGTCGAGCGTCTGGATCCGCTCTTTGCCACCGACGAGGACTTTGCCGAGTTCAAGACCCGCCACGACACCGAGGTCGTCCCCAAGGGCAAGCTCGAAGGCTACACCGGTCGCGTGTTCATCGGTATCGACGCCGGTTCCACCACCATGAAGGCCGCGCTTGTGGGTGAGGACGGCCAGTTGCTGCATACCTGGTACGGCAACAACAACGGTGACATCCTGGGTACGGCCAAGGTCATCATGGCCGATTTCTACAACCACATCCCCGCCGGCTGCACCATCGGCCACGTGACCACCACGGGTTACGGCGAGGCGCTGCTCATCGAGGCCCTCAAGGCCGATTCCGGCGAGATCGAGACCGTCGCGCACCTGCGCGGCGCCAAGGCATTCCTGCCCGGCGTCGAGTTTATCCTGGACATCGGCGGTCAGGACATGAAGTGCCTGCGCGTCAAGGACGGCGTTATCGAGCACATCATGCTCAACGAGGCCTGCTCGTCGGGCTGCGGTAGCTTTATCGAGAGCTTCGCCGTCTCTATGAACATGGACGTGCGCGCGTTCGCCGACGCCGCCATCCATGCCAAGGCTCCGGTGGACCTGGGCAGTCGCTGCACGGTCTTTATGAATTCGCGTGTTAAGCAGGCGCAAAAAGAAGGTGCCACGGTGGGCGACATCGCGGCCGGTTTGTCCTATTCCGTCATTAAGAATGCCCTGTTCAAGGTCATTAAGCTGCGCGATCCCAAGGAGATCGGAAGCCAGGTGATCGTCCAGGGCGGCACCTTTATGTCCGATGCCACGCTGCGCGCGTTTGAGCAGCTCACCGGCGTTCACGCCGTGCGTCCCGACATCGCCGGCTGCATGGGCGCCTATGGTGCGGCCTTGCTCGCCCGCGATCGCGCTGGCGCCGACGGCACCTCGACCATCCTTTCGGCCGAGGACATCGCGCACCTCACTGTGACGCAAAAGCACGTCCGCTGCGGTCGCTGCTCCAACAACTGCCAGCTCACCGTCAATGACTTTGGCGGCGGTAGGCGCTTCATTACCGGCAACCGCTGCGAGAAGGGCGCCGGCCACAAAAAGCAAAAGACCGAGGCCCCTAACCTCTTCAAAAAGAAAAACGAGTTGCTCTTTAATCGCGAGGTGCTGAGCCCCGACGAGGCCCCGCGCGGCACCGTGGGTATCCCGCGCGCACTCAACATGTACGAGAACTATCCCTTCTGGCACGCGTTCTTTACGCGCTTGGGCTTTAGCGTGCAGCTGTCCGACCAGTCGAGCAAGAAGACCTACCAGGCGGGCATCGAGTCCATGCCGTCCGAGAGCGTGTGCTATCCGGCCAAGATGAGCCACGGCCACGTGATGAACCTTATCGACCGCGATGTCGACTTTATCTGGATGCCGTGCGTTCGCTGGGAGCGCAAGGAGGATCCGACGGCTGGCAATTGCTATAACTGCCCCATCGTCATGAGCTACCCCACGGCGCTGGCGCTCAACATCGACGAGATCCGTGAGCAGAACATCGAGTTCCTGTACCCGTTTGTGCCCTATCACGACAAGACCGAGCTCAAGCGCCGCTTGTACCAGGTGCTTGCCGTCGACCGCGTGGCCGATTCGCAAGCCGGTCGCGGTCGCGTGCGCGGTCCCAAGATCACGCGCTCCGAGGTCGATGCCGCCGTCAACGCTGCCTTTGAGGCCGATGCGCGTTTCCACGAGGACATCCAGACCATGGGCGAGGAGACCCTTAAGTGGGTCGAGGACCATGGCGGTCACGGCATCGTGCTCGCCGGTCGCCCCTACCACAACGACCCCGAGATCAACCACGCCCTGCCCGAGCTTATCTCGAGCTTTGGCTTTGCGGTCTTTACCGAGGATTCGCTTGCGCATCTCGTGAAGCCCGAGCGCCCCATCCGCGTCGTCGACCAGTGGATGTACCACAGCCGCCTGTACGCCGTCGCCCGTTTTGTGACGATGCGCAACGACCTGGACCTGATCCAGCTCAACTCCTTCGGCTGCGGCCTGGACGCCCTGACCACCGATCAGGTACAGGAGATCCTGGAGGCCAGCGGCAAGATCTACACCGTGCTCAAGATCGACGAGGTGTCCAACCTGGGCGCCGCGCGCATCCGCATCCGCTCGCTCATGGCCGCGCTTAAGGACCAGGAGGCCGAGCGCTTGGCCGAGGCCGCGGCCGCGGGCGAGACCTACGAGCAGGGCGATGCCGCGCCGGTGGCTCCCTCCACGGATGCCCCCGCATTCGCGAGCCGCAAGTACACGTTCGAGGCTCAGCGCGAGAGCGCATCGACCGCGTGGCCCAAGGTGCCCTTTACCGAGCAGATGCGCGAGGAGGGCTACACCATCCTGTGCCCGCAGATGGCGCCGATCCACTTTGACCTGGTCAAAGAGGTGTTCCGCGGTGCCGGCTACAACTTGGAGCTGCTGCCCTCGACCGATCACGACGCCGTCGAGGCCGGCCTGCGCTATGTGAACAATGACATTTGCTATCCATCCATTTTGGTGACCGGCCAGATTATGGAGGCCATCGAGAGCGGCCGGTACGACCTGTCCAAGACGGCCGTGGTTATCAGCCAGACCGGCGGCGGCTGCCGTGCCACTAACTACATCGCACTCATCCGCAAGGCCCTGCGCGAGAGCGGCCACCCCGAGATTCCGGTAATCTCGCTTTCGGCGGTGGCGCTCGGTGAGGACAACCCCGGCTTTAAGATTACGCCGGCGCTGCTTAAGCAGGCAGTCTACGCGGTGCTCTTTGGCGACGTGATGATGCAGATGCTTTATCGCTGTCGTCCATACGAGGCTACGCCCGGTGCCGCCAACGCACTCTACGAGGAGTACATGGCGCGCGCCCGCAAGCTGGCGCCCAAGTTCAACCGCCACAACTACACCAAGCTGTGCCGCGAGGCCATCCGCGCGTTTGACACCATGCCGCTCGTGGGTGAGGGCACCAAGCCGCGCGTGGGCGTGGTCGGCGAGATCTTGGTCAAGTTCCACCCCACAGCCAACAACCACGTGGTCGACGTTATCGAGCGCGAGGGCTGCGAGGCCGTGGTGCCGGGCCTGCTCGACTTCTTCCTGTACTCCATGAGCAACGCCGAGCTGCAGAAGGATGAGCTCGGAAGCTCTGCAACCACGCGCGCTGGTATGCAGGCGCTCATCAAGCTCGTGGACTGGATGCGTACGCCGGTGGAGGAGCTGCTCCAAAAGTCCCGCCGCTTTGAGGCGCCCGAGCGCATCGGCACCATGGCGGACAAGGCCCGTACGGTGCTTTCGGTTTGCAACAACATGGGCGAAGGCTGGCTGCTCACGGCCGAGATGCTCGACCTGATTGACCATGGCGCGCCCAACATCATCTGCACGCAGCCCTTTGCGTGCCTGCCTAACCACGTGGTGGGCAAGGCCGTGATCAAGGAGCTGCGCCGTCAGCACCCCGAGAGCAACATTGTCGCAGTGGACTACGACCCCGGCGCGTCCGAGGTCAACCAGCTCAACCGCATTAAGCTCATGATCAGCGTGGCCAAGGAAAACATGCGCGCCGGTAAGGGCTTTAAGCTCGAGAAGGTGGCGCCGCTCGCGATGGACGAGGTCACCGGCCAGATGCGTGACCATGATGGCTGCGTGAGCTGTGGCTCGGCCAGCGAGGAGGCCGTTGCATCGGTCGCCAAGCGTCTGGGACGCGGCATTAAGAAGTAGTTGGCCTGCCTATGTGCTAGATATGAGACAAACGGGTGGTAGTCGTGCCGGCTACCACCCGTTTTTGCTGGACATACGCTGCGTAAACGCCCCAACTATCACCTCTTCCGAATGCGACGTCTCAGTGGCACCAAAAATCGCTCTTGGAACCCTAAGATAATGAACATATGTAGCCGTTCGCCGCAAATTACCGTCCGTTTATGGAACCCACCCCCAGCGCGCGTCATCCTTACGGTTGAATAAATACACATCCATGGAATTACGTAAGAGAGGACTGTTCCTATGAGCTACAAGACCGTTTGTGTTGCCGGTGGCGGCGTGTTGGGAAGCCAGATTGCCTTTCAGGCTGCCTACTGCGGCTTCGATGTGACGATCTGGCTGCGCAGCGAGGGCAGCATCGGCCGCACTCAGCCCAAGATCGATCATGTGCGCGAGGAGTACATCGCGGCTATCGAGGGCATGGCGGACGGCACGGGCGAGTGGTGTGCCGGTATCGCCGATAGCGACCAGCCCTTCGACAAGGAGGCGGCGCTCGCCGCCGTCGAGCGTGCCTACTCCACACTCAAGCTAGAGCTCGATCTTGCCAAGGCAGTGGCCGACGCCGATCTGGTTATCGAGTCGATGGCCGAGGACACCCAGGCAAAGATCGACTTCTACAAGAAGCTCGCCCCGGTTCTCCCGCAAAAGACCGTTGTCGTGACGAACTCCTCCACGCTGCTGCCGAGCACCTTTGCCAAGTACACCGGCCGCCCCGAGAAGTACCTGTCGCTGCACTTTGCCAACTCCATCTGGAAGAACAACATGACCGAGGTCATGGCTCAGGACCAGACCGACAAGCGCTATTTCGATGAGCTCGTCGACTTTGCCAGCGATATCCGTATGCTTGCCCTGCCCGTCAACAAGGAAAAGAACGGCTATCTGCTCAATTCCATGCTGGTGCCGTGGCTGCTTTCGGGCCTTGATCTGTACGTCTCGGGCGTCAGCGACCCCAAGAGCATCGACCTCGCATGGACGCGCGGCACTGGCGCGCCCAAGGGCCCGTTCCGCGTGTTCGACACCGTGGGCATCCAGACGGCCTATAACATCGTCATGCAGTATCAGAAGGTGCCGGGCTTGGTGAGCCCGCTGCTCAAAAAGATGATGATGCCCTACAACTTTAAGGCCATGGCATCCGTCCTCAAGCAGATGCTCGACGAAGGCAAGTTGGGCGAAAGCTCGGGCGAGGGCTTCTTCAAGTACTAAAAAGATTCCTCGGCAACATTGAGAAACGTATCATTTGCAGCGTCAGTGCGCCGCAGCGCCGCTCGGCAACGGGACAATCCGCTTTATGCGCCAACGCGAACTTGTCGACTTTGCCGTGGACTGGATCGAGCACCATCGCGGCCGCCCCGATTGATCACTTGGGAGCGGAAGGGTTGCGGATTCCCTTCGCGCTCCGCGTTTCCGTATCGCTACAAGCTTAAACTTGCATTAAGGGGCGTTTGTTAAACTGCGAGTCATAATTAGACAGGGCTGGGCAAACGCCGTGGTATATGAGGGAACAACAATGGTATTCAAAGACGGTAACGATATGGAATTGAGTGACAAGGGCAGCAGGCTGTTTTCGCGTCGAGCGGCTCTTGCGGGTGCGGCGGGCACGCTGGCGCTTGCCGGGACAGGGCTCATGGGCTGCTCGGTCGGCGGGGCCGGCACGGGCGCCGCATCTACTGCGAGCAACGAGCTCACTGACGAGCAAAAGAAACTCCACAAGCAGATTGTCGCGACCTACGACGTCGAGAAGCAGGCGGCCATCAAGGAGCGGCTCGATGCCGAGTACGCTGACGGCGGCTACAACGAGACCACTCCGTTTATCGCGCAGGATCCCTTTGGCACCGATACCCTGAGCTGCTACGTTCGCTTTGCGACAACGGATTCCGTAACCGTCTCCTACAAGGTCGCCGGTCGCAAAAAGACTGGTGACACGCCCAAGGTCGCCGCGTTTTCCCATACGCCCCACGGCGGCGATGCGCCGGCCACGGAACACGAGTTCAAGGTCATCGGCCTCATTCCCAACCACAAAAACACGGTAACCATCACTTGCACGGCACAAGATGGTATCAGCCGCACCTCGACGTTCACGGTCAAGACGCCGGCTCTCAAAGGCGAGGAAGAAGAGCAGCTCGTCGTCACGTCGGGGGAGTCCAATACGCCGCTTGCCGATGGTCTCTTTGCCATCTTGGGCAACGACTCGTCCAAGCTCGACTTTATGTACCTCTACGACAACGACGGCCAGATTCGCGGCGAGGTGCCGATTGTCGGCTACCGCAGCCACCGCCTGCTGTTCCCGGGCGACGGTAGCATGATCATGAGCGTCTCGACTACCAAGATGGCCCAGATCAACGCCATCGGCCAGGTGGTAAACGTCTGGAGCACGGGCGACTACGAGCTACACCACGACTACGCTTTCGATGACGATGGCAACCTGCTGGTGCTGGCGAGTCACGCCGGCTCCGAAGCCGATTTGGACGTCGATCGCGCGGCTGCCAAAAAAGATAAGGATGATCGCGTTAATGTAGAGGACCTCATCATTAAGGTCGACATAACAACAGGTGACGTCTCTCTCGTCGTGGACCTGGGCGATATATTCCCCGACCTCAAGGCAAGTGCCAAGGTTGCCTCGGACGGCGACCTGGATTGGATTCACATCAACACGATCCAGTGGCTCGGCGGCGGCACCGTTTTGCTCAGCTCGCGCGAGACCTCAACGGTCATCAAGCTCACGGATATCTACGGTACGCCTACGGTCGATTGGCTTATGGGCTCGCCAGAGTTTTGGGCCGGCTCGGGCTTTGAGGACAAGTTGCTGCAGGCTCAAGGCGATTTTTCGCTCAACGCAGGCCAGCATAGTGTGACCTATCTGCCAAACGACGAGACGACCGCGACTGGTCGCTACCAGGTGCTGCTATACGACAACAACTTTGGTGTTGCCGAGAGCTATCCCAAGTTCGACTGGGGCCAGCTGGGCGCTGCGGTAGTGACCGACTACAGCAAGGGAACGCATTCGTTTGGGCGCATTTTTACGGTGGACGAGACCGCGCGCACCTACGAGCTTGTGGACCAGATCGCAGTACCGTTCTCAGGTTACGTAAGTAGTGCGCAGCGCGTCGGCGATTCGAATAGCATGCTCGTGGCATCGGGCATAGCCAAGACCTTTGCCGAGTACGATCGCTATGGACTGCCCATTGCCACGTACGAGATGGAAGCCGAGAAGTACATCTACCGCGTGTACAAGTACGAGCTGTAGCGCTGCGCTTGGCTGTGCCTGTGCTCCGTGGCTGCGCGCGCTCGTACCGGGCCTACCTCGCGTTCCGCATCACTTCACGTCAAACTCCACGCGATCGAGTTCGGGCACGTTGAGGTCGATGAGCTTGCGGGCAACACGGCGGTCGTGCGCCCCGAGCGTCTCGCTTGTCGTTACGCGAGCGACAGTCTGGCGCTCGACAACGCCCTCCTTGTCGCCCTCGGTAGCCGAGGTCTCGACGGCGACGGTGTAATCCTTAAAGCCCGGCAGCACCGCCGCAAGTTCGCGCGTGGTTTCAGTGACGCCGTAGCCGTCTTGCACGCCGGCCTGCGCCGAGCCAATAGACCCCGCCGTCATAATAATGCAGGGGATGGCAAAGATCACCGTGCCCACGATGATGCGGCGGCGCACCTTGCGCGATAGCTCGTTGACCTCGGCGTTTTCTTCAGCAGTCACAATACCGTCGCCGTTCAGGTCGCGCTTGAGCGGCACGCGCAAAAGAAGCAGCACGGCTTCGGCAGCCAGTGCGATAAAGACCACGTTGATGCCAAACTCATAAAGCGCCGAGAGAAACAGTGACCCGCTTGCAATGGCGATGCCATAGCCCGCCGCGCACAGGGGCGGCATGAGCGCGGTCGCCACGGCCACGCCGGCGATAAGCGTGGCAGGTTCCTGGTCACGCGAGTTGCCCAGCCCGCCCGCAAAGCCGCCCGCGAGCGCGACGGCAAGGTCCCACACAGTGGGCGTCGAGTTGTCGATGATGGCGGCCGTGGTGGTGCCAAGGGGCGAGAGCTTAAAATACAGCGTGGACGTGATCAGACAAAAGGCCATCTGTAGCGCGAGGCCGGCGACGGCCTCGACGGCAATCTCGCGGTCAAGCGTGGCGATGCCATATGCCATGGCAAGGACCGAGCCCATGAGTGGGCAGATGAGCATGGCGCCCACGATGGCAATGTCCGAGTCGATATCGAGGCCGATGCTCGCGATGAGCATGGCGATGATGAGGATGCATAAGTGCGAGCCGGTCAGCCGCGCCCCGTTTACAAAGCGCTTGCGAATCACGTGATAGGGCGCGCGACCCTCGCGAATGTTGAATGCGCGCTTTAGGAAGCGGCCGGTGTTCTCCAGGGCCTCACTATGGGCAGGTCGAATGCCGTGGCGCCGGTGATGGCGTTTGCGTAGTCGCTTGATCTGTTGTTTGTCGAGTTCCATGTCCACCTCGTATTGCCGCAGGAACGCGGGTGCGCTCGCAGCATGTACTCTACACCGTGGCGGGCGGGGCGGTCATCTTGACGTGAAACTTGGACGAGCAGGTAAGGGGGACGTCAAATGCGGTTGCGGCCGAGTGTTTCGACAGATACAGAGCGCGGGGCCGGATGGTCTCCGACCCTGCGCTCTGTACGGGTACGTTGTTGTTGGGTTTAGCCCAGCAGACTCAGGCCGACGGAGACAAACGCCAGGATAACGCCAACGACAGACTCGCCTCCCAACAGGCCGCTGGCGACGACCAGGCCCTGCTCCTGGAAGGCAGCATCCTTGGCAGCCTTCTCTTTGCCCGAAAGACCGGCGGCGTCGCGGTGTGCGGCCCACTTGTCGTAGGCGAGCTTGACGCAGGAGCCCAAGAAGGCCGTGAGCGACATGTAGAACGGCAGGTACACGCCCAGACCGATCATCATGGCCGGAATGCCGAGCCAATACATGACGATGCCGGCGATAAAACCGCCTGCGAACCACGGCACACTCGGGATGCCCGAGACCATGGTGGCGACTACGCTTGCCTGCGCGGCCACAAAGCTCTTGTCGGGACCAAAGGCGTCCGGACCATAGGCGGTGACGAGCGCGACCATGACGGCGGCAGCGACCAGTGCGCCCACGATGCCGCCGATGGCCTGGCCGATCCACTGTGCGCGCGGGTTGGTGCCCAGCACGGCGCCGGCCTTAAAGTCGTTCATGACGTCGCCCGCAAGGCCGCACGCCACGGCCACGATGCCGGCGATAAAGAACAGCTTGACCTGCGCAAGCTGCGCGAAGGCCGCTACGATGAGCATGACGATGAGGCCAAAGATCTCCATGGGGTCGATACCCGTCTGGCCGCAGCTCTGCGCACTCATGATGGTGGTGACAAAGGTGAACAGCGTGACGATGACGGCTGGGACGGCACCCAGGTCGAGCGCGACGGCGATGATCACGGCGATGGAGGCGGTACCCAGGCCGATGATGCCGGCGTCGAGCTTAAGCGAGCCCGAGATGAGCGACTGCTCGTCGGTGTCGGTGGAGCTGTCGGCGGCAAGACCGCGGACGATACCGCCGACCTGCGGCAGGATGTCTTTAAGGACGACGGCGACGCCAAAGCCCATCATAAGGCCCATACCTAAGGACTTGACGATACCCTGCGCGATCACAATATCGAACAGGCCGGCAGCGGTGCCGCCGACGATAATGCCAAAGTTGCCCAGCAGCGCGCCGGCAAACCAGAAGGCGACGGGGGCAAAGCCCACTAAAAAGCCGATGGACAGCAACATGGGCGAGTTGTAGATGGCAAAGGTCACGCCGGGGATATTGAGCGTGCACAGCATGCTGGGCACCACGCCCAGGGCGTCGCGCAGCACGCTATAGATGCCTGCGATGGCCATGGAGCCAAAGAGCTGCTTGCCGGTCTTGCCGCCGGCCTCGGTAGCACGCAGGGTCTGGGCTGCGGCGTTGCCGGTGGGAAACTCCAGCGCGGCGTCCACGATAAAGTGACGGTGGATGAGCGCCGTTGCCAGAAGGCCCAAGATGGTGCCGGCGAGCGCCACGATAAACATGTCGAGCCAGCTGATCTGGTCGGCATAGCCCAGCATCCAGGCGCCCGGGATGGTAAACGCCAGGCCGCCGGCGACCATGGCACCCGCGGACATGATAGTGTGGGTAACGTTGGCCTCGTTGAGGCTGGCATTGCCCATGAGCTTAAGGAAGAACAGCGAGATGACGGCAGCGAAAATGATCGGCCAGGGGAGGGCGCCCATCTTGAGGGCCGTGTAGGCCGAGCTTGCCGTGATAATCACGCAGCCAAGGACGCCGATGACGACGCCGCGCAGCGTGAGTTGACCGCGCATAGAAGTGCGGTTCGAGGGATTGCCCATATAGAACTCCTTTGCGTATATCCGCTTCCCCCGCAAGCGCCGCTACGGATACGGCGCGGGAAGTCGGGTTACCACGGGCCGCCGCGTGAGCTCGCGCACGACCGCGCATCAGTATAGCGGCAAGGTAGTCATTTTGGGACGGGGCTATTTTAGCTACCCTTTGACAGTCGACGAATTATCTGGGATTGGGGCAAATATCAACCGACATATTGGGGTAGCTAAAATAGCCCCGTCCCAAAATGACTACCTGGGATGGCTGGTTCGGGTAGGCGATATACTGCTGGGCAGACGAAAGGAGCGCCGACGATGCTTAATGGGTGCGCATATATATTGACGGTCGACGTGGGCAACACGTTCATTCGCTTTGGTCTGTTTGCCGAGGATTCGGCCGCGGCGCAGGAATGCCCGCTTGCGACGTGCGAGATCACGACGCCGCCGAGCATTACGGCCGATGAGGCGCGCATGAGGCTCGCGCGGGTCATGGGCGCACTGGCAGCCGATGCGGGCATGCCTGGTGTGCTCGTTCCCGCGGCAGCAGTGCTGAGCTGCGTGGTGCCGGCGCTCGAGCGCCCGTGGAAGGCGGCACTTTCCCGTACCTGCACGGGGCGCGTGCTCACCGTGGGGCCGGGACTTAAGACCGGCATGCCCGTGCACTACGACGACCCGGCCGAGATCGGTCCCGATCGCATCGCCGACGCCGTGGCGGCCCGTGCCGTCTACGGCTCTCCGTGCATCGTGATCGACCTGGGCACTACGACCAATATCGAGGTCATCGATGCGCGCGGAACCTTTGTCGGCGGTGTTATCGCGCCGGGGCTGGCGCTCGGCGCTCGCTCGCTCTCGGCCGCTGCGGCGCGCCTGCCGCAAGTCGAGCCCTCGGCACCCACGCATGTGATCGGTCGCAACACGCGCGAGGCCATGCGCTCGGGCGTGGTCTTGGGCGAGGTGGCCCGTATCGACGGCATGCTCGACATGGTGCTTGCCGAGATGCGCTCGACCAAGGCGGCAGGCGAGGGCAGCGTGCCCATTGTCATCACCGGCGACGATGCCGAGGCGCTCGCGGCGCTGGTCGGCCACAGCCTGACGGTAGACGACGCGCTGACGCTGCGGGGTCTCGCCGAGCTGTACCGCATCAACCAAAAGCCTCGCCGCGCATAAAGCCAAGGACGTCGGCGCCGGGAGGAAACAGCCCCACCTTTCACCTGCTACAATGGGCCAAACTATTTCGATTTCGGAGGTGTCTGCCATGTCGGACGATCTTCATCAAACCGCGTCGGGCAAGCGCCGCGACGTTATTAGCTGGGACGAGTTCTTTATGAGCGTGGCCATCGCCGCGCAGCGCCGCAGCAAGGATCCCAATACGCAGGTGGGCGCGTGCATCGCCAGCACCAACCACCGCATTCTTTCGGTGGGCTACAACGGTACGCCCTCGGCGCTCAACGACGACTTTTTCCCGTGGGGCACGAGCGATGACCCGCTGCAGGACAAGCATAACTACGTAGTTCATGCCGAGGCCAACGCCGTGCTCAACTACCGCGGCTCTCTCAAGGACCTTGAGGGTTCCACGGTCTACGTCACACTGTTCCCGTGCCACGACTGTGCCAAAATCCTGGCGCAGGTAGGTGTGGGCGAGGTTGTCTATCTGGACAATAAGTACGCCGACACCGACGACGGCCGCATCAGTCGCCGCATTCTCGACTCCTGTGGCATTAGCTTCCGCCAGGTTATCGTCGATGTCCACATTGGTACCGGGGAACAAACGCAGCAGTAGCGGCAGCGTGTACGAGCGCCGGGCGTTGGCAAAAGCGGCTAATTAAGCCCCGTCCCAAATTGACTGCTCGTGAAAGTCGTGTCCGCGCGCATGGACGGCTCGCGAGCGGGTACATGGCTGTAGTAACATAGCTCTGTCCGCGGGCGCGCCCGCGTTATTGTGAGAAAGGAGCCCCTGTGGCTGTTAACGAAGAGCTGCTTAAGAAGGTTCTTGAAGAGATTCGCCCCAACCTGCAGGCCGACGGCGGCGACATGGAGTATATGGGCGTTGATGACGAGGGCGTCGTCAAGCTGGAGCTCCAGGGCGCCTGCGCCGGTTGCCCCATGAGCGCTCTGACGCTTTCCATGGGCGTCGAGCGTATCCTCAAGGAGCACGTGCCCGGCGTTACGCGTGTCGAGCAGGTCAATGCCTCCGGCGAGGCCGAGGATCTGTACGACGAGTATGCGCCGTTCTGAGAAGCGAAAGCTGCGGGCGATGTGCTCCGCATAGACGTCATGCCCAAACGTGCGGCTGCGAGCGAAAGGCCCGCGGCCGCATTTGTATGTAGGGAACAGGGGGACCGATATGCTCAACGACCTCTACCATATGCTTGATCCTGTCGCCATTTCGGCGGGGCCCATCACCATCTACTGGTACGGCTTGGCCTATGTGGTCGGAGCTCTGCTCACGGCGGTCGTCATGTACCGCACGCAGCGTCGTTGGGGTTTTGACATTACGGTCGACGACCTGATGAGTGTCGTGGTTGGTGTGGTCTTTGGCCTCATCATTGGCGCCCGTCTGTTCTACGTCATCTTTTACGGTGACGGCTACTACTGGGCGCATCCGCTCGAGATCTTTGCCACCAACGAAGGCGGCATGAGTTTCCATGGCGGCCTGGTGGGCGGCATCATCGGCGGCGTGCTCGTGTGCCGCATGTACAAGCTCGACGCCTGGACCATCGCCGACCTTGCCGTTATCGGTGCTCCGCTGGCCCTGTGCCTGGGGCGCTGCGCCAACTTTGTCAACGGCGAGCTGTGGGGCAAGCCGACCGATCTGCCCTGGGGCGTGATCTTTGGCGGCACCGCGGGCGATATGCCGCGCCATCCATCCCAGCTCTACGAGGCATTTCTCGAGGGCATTGTGCTCTTTTGCATTCTGCAGGTGCTCAGCCGCAAAAAACCGCTGCTGCCCCAGGGTACGTTTATGGGCGTGTTCGTGATGGGGTACGGCATTGTCCGCTTTTTCGTTGAGTTCGTGCGCGTGCCCGATGCCCAGCTGGGCTATCTGCTGGGCGGCGTCATCACCATGGGCCAGCTGCTGAGTCTGCCGCTCGTGATTGCGGGCCTGGCGCTCATCATTTTTGCCCTCCGTCGCAACCGTCCCCAGCGCATCTATCTCGACGCCTAACCATCACATACCACCACAAAGGGGACAGGCGCCTTTGTGGCGGTTTTGCCAGGCAACGATGACAGAACCGTAACGTTTCCCCAGATAAAACCTGCCAAAATAAACCTGTCCCTTTTTGGCAGGTTTCTAGAAAGGCTTTTCGGACTGTGAAGGATTCCGATCTCTCCACAACGGCTGCACGCGACGCCGCCCGCATCGTTTGGTTTAAGCGCTATCCCGCCAAGCAGACGCTCGTCGCATTTTTGCTCGCCCTGCTGGCGACCACGGCGTTTTCCATCGATCCCGCCCCGGTGTCGAGCAACGCGGTCCTGGCGATCGATCCCAAGGCGACGGGCATGCTTTACGTGTGCTACGAGGTACTCCTCTCATTTGCCGGCCATACCGACGCTGTGATGCTGCTCGCGCTGGCCTGCCTGCTCACGCTGCCGTTTCGCTATGTGTTCTTTGGCCGCGGTGACGCTTGGCGCCCCTCGGTCGTGCTGCCGTCGCTGTTCTTTGCCGTCTGCATGGTGTTCGGCCGCAGTTACGACCTCACCGATTCGGCCGAGATTGTGCTGGGCGACAAGGCGCGCGTTATCTGCGCCTGGATTGGCGGCGCGGGCTGGATGCTTCTGGCGATTGTGTCCTTCTATCTGGCTTTTGAGTTTTTGGATTGGTTGAGTTCCCGCCGCATTCCGTTTTCGGAGGCGCATTTTGGCCGCGTGTGGCGTGTTACCCACGCCGTGCTCTCGGTCCATCCTTTTGTTGGGCCGTTTCTTGTACTCATGATTGTCTGGGCGCCCACGCTTATCGCCTCGCTGCCCGGCCTCTTTATGGGAGATACGGGCGCGCAGATTCGCCAATGGTTCAACTACCCCAATGGCACGAGCGACTACCTGCGCCTGCTTAACCCCAACGTGCTGCTCAACGGCCATCATCCGGTGGTGCACACGGCCATCATCGGCTCGTGTGTGCAACTGGGGTTTTCGCTATTCAATAGCGCCAATGCGGGTCTAGCCATCTACACCTGCGCCCAATTTGTCATCACGGCCGCCTGCGTGGCCTATTCCATATCGTCGCTGCGCAAGCTGGGCGTGAGCCTGCCGGTCCGCGGCGTCATCTTGCTGTTCTTTGCGTTTATGCCGATGTTCTCCAACTACGCGGCGCTGCTGACCAAAGACGTACTGTTTGCCGATGCGTTTCTGGTACTGCTCGTTCAGACCGTCAAGCTCGTGGCATGTGGCCTGCCCCGTCGTGATGTCAATGCCGAGCGTGCGGGCGAGCGCACGCCTGTGCTCTTTGCGCGCCACGACTGGCTGTTGCTCGTGCTGGGCGCCATGGGTTCCACGTTTTTGCGCAATGGCGGCCTGGTCTTTCCGTTGGCGGCCTGCGTGATCGCGGCGGCGTTTTGCGCCTGGGACGCGCATGTGGCCCGTCGCGTGGTCAAACAGTCTGGCGTCGCACCCTCATGCGCCACGCCGCGCTTCCGCTGGGCCGGCGTTCTCGCGGTGCTCGTGCTCTGCCTTGCCTCCAACATGTACTTTACCAAGGTCTTTATGCCCGCGCACGATATCACGCCGGGCTCCAAGCGCGAGATCCTCTCGATTCCGTTTCAACAGACGGCGCGCTTCGTCCAAAAGCACGACGGCCTTAATTCGGGCGTTAACCCCAAGGTCAAAGACGACGGCACGATTGAGGAAGCTCCCTGCGACGGTCTGGTGACCGATAAGGAACGCGCTGCGATCGATCGGGTGCTCAAGTACGAGAATCTGGGCCGCCGCTACAACCCCGACAAGTCGGATGCCGTAAAAAACTGTTTTAACGAGTACGCCTCACAGGAGGACATCAAGGCCTATTTTGAGGTGTGGGCCCAGATGTTCAAAAAGGATCCCGAGTGCTATATCTCGGCGCTCATCAATAACTACTACGGCTACTTTTATCCGAGTGCCCGCGATGCGTGGGTCTACAGCACGGCGCGCAGTGCCGAGATCATGGCGAAGCCCGATAACCTCAAGTACTTCGACTTCCATCCGGTCGATAGCAAGGTTGTGCGCTGGTGCGACCACCTGATCAACCTGTATCGCGTGGCAGTACAACGCATCCCGTTTATCTCGCTCACCATGAGCTCGGCCACCTATGTGTGGATCATGATCGCTGTGGTGGTCTATCTGCTACGTCGTCATTCGTGGCGCGGGCTGGCCATTTGGGTGCCGCTGCTGGGCGTGCTCGCCGTGTGCCTGATCGGTCCCTGCAACGGCTCGACCTACATGCGCTACCTGTATCCAGTCATCGCCTGCATGCCCTTTGCCATCGGCGCCACCATCACCCGCAGCGACCTCCTCTGGTCCTAACTTGGTGCAAAGGGGACAGGTTACTTTGCACCAAGGGGGGCTGCATCATCACGACGCCTTCATTTTGGGGTTTATCTCGCAGGCCACTAGGTATATCATAACGACGTTTGTTTATATTGCCCGAGCATCTGCGCTGGGCTTTAGGTCGAAACCGATAGGAGACACGTATGTCCGGACACTCTAAGTGGGCCACAACCAAGCATCGTAAGGGCGCGCAGGACGCCAAGCGTTCCGCCCTCTTCTCCAAGCTGAGCCGCAACATCACCGTTGCCGCCCGTCTCGGCGGCGACCCGCTGCCCGAGAACAACGCCAGCCTCGCCGCTGCCGTTGCCAAGGCTAAGGCTCAGTCCATGCCCAAGGACAAGATCAAGTCCGCTATCGACAAGGCCTTCGGTTCGGGTGCCGATGCCGCCGTCTACGAGAACATCGTGTACGAGGGCTATGGTCCCGCCGGCGTTGCCGTCTACGTCGACTGCCTGACCGATAACCGCAACCGTACCGCCGCCGATGTCCGTTCCGCCTTCTCCCACGCTGGCGGCAACCTGGGCACCTCCGGCTCCGTCGCCTTCCAGTTTGAGCGCAAGGGCCAGATCGTCGTCGCCAAGGAGATCCTGGACGAGAACGCCAAGAAGGAGACCATGATCGCCAACGGTGCTGCCGGTGACGAGGAAGAGTTCATGATGGCTATCGCCGAGGCCGGTGGCGACGACTACGAGGACGCCGGCGAGGAGTGGATCGTTTGGACCGCCGCCAACGACGTCATGGCTGTTTCCAAGGCGCTCGAGGAGCAGGGCATCCAGGTCAAGGGCTCCGAGACCACTATGGTTCCGAACACCCCGACCGAGGTCTCCGGTGCCGACGCCAAGAAGGTCCAGCGCCTCATCGACCGTCTCGAGGAGCTCGACGACGTTCAGGATGTTTACAGCACCATGGACATGACCGACGAGGTCATCGCTGCCCTCGAGGAGGAGTAGCGCCTGCACGGGTTAAGCTGTGCATATCTGGGCATAATGAAGCGAGCATACAAGCCTCGTGGAATAGATGAGCCGGATCCGCGTGCGTATGGCACCGGACCCGGCTCTTTTATAATGATGCGAATCGTTTTGCATTCTGTGGACCGAAACCTGAAGGGAGCGCGCGTGCGCGTACTCAAACGAGCCCTAGCAATCGTGTACCTTGCCGCCGCCATCGTGGCGCTGGGCACGCTTGTCTGCCAGTTCTGGGGACCGTATACGTATCGCTTTATGCTGCTGTTGCGTGACACCATGCCTCGCGTCGTCGTTACGGTGTGCGCCGCCATCGTGGCACTTGGCGTGCTCATCGGGTTTTTCCGCCTGATGTTCGCGCGTCGCGAGCCGTCCTGCGTACATCCGGCGGGGGAGCGCAACATCGAGGTCACCCTCGCAGCGCTTTCCTCGTGCGCTCGCGCTGCGGCAGAGCGCGACGACCGTGTGATGGTCGAGCATGTCGAGGCGCGCGTGCAGGGTTCCGACGAATCGCTCGTCCGTTTTAAGGTCGACGCCATCGCGCTCGATGACCGGGACGTGGCCTCCCTTGCAACCGCGATGCAGCAACGTATCGAGGAGGCCTGCGACACCATGCTCGGCACGCCGGGCACGACCGCGCGCGTCCGTTTTTTGCCGTCCAAGACTACCGTCCAGACCGTGGAGGTTTCCGGTGAGTGATACCAATCAAGACAAGACCGTCCGCACCCCGCGCCTGACGATCGACCAGAACGCTACGCCGGCAGGCGAGTCCGCCGACACCAAGCCCGAGGCCGGCGAGCACCACGACAGCGCCGCCAGCGACTTTGACGAGGCCATGGGTCTCATCAAGGGTACGGGGGCGGCCATCTGGAGCTATGCCGTCCGTCATCCCAACACCACGCTCGGAGCCGTCGCTGGTTTTGTGCTCGCCGTGCTGGTGCTCACGCTCGGCCTGTGGGACACACTCGTCATCGCATTCTTTGTGCTGATCGGCGCCGTGATTGGCCAGATCCGTGACGGCGAGAACGGGATCGTCAACTTCTTCGGCCGTCTGTTTAGCGGCCGCTAGTATGTATTCGACCGCCGCGTGTGCGGTGGGCATAAGGAGGAACCATGGCTTTTAACACGAAGGTCGATGTGGCCGATACCGAGCTCGAGGCAGACGAGACCGTCGCCGCCGAGGCTGAGGACGTAACGCTCGAGGACGGGGCGCTCGTCGAGGCCGAGCCCGCCGACGATGCGGACGAGGATGACGAGGAAGCGGACGAGTCCGAGGATTCGCTGACCTATTCCAACGGTGTGATCGAGAAGATCGTCGCCATGGCCACCCGCGAGGTGCCGCACGTCCTGGGCATGAAGGGCAACCTTATGCACTTTGTTCAGGAGCAGTTTGGTGCCGAGAACCTGACCAAGGGCGTGACGGTCGAGGTCACCGATGACAACCGCGTGGTCGTCAACATTTCCGTCATTATCGAGTACGGTGCCTACGCACCCGCGATTTTCGACGACGTTAAGGCGCGCGTGACCGAGCGTCTGGCCGCGATGACCGGCCTTGAGGTGGCAGGCGTCAACCTGCGCATCGAGGATGTCATCACCCCCGAGGAGTACGAGCACCGCACCAGCCAGCACGAGTAACCTACCAAATAGGGACAGGTTTGTTTCGATCGGTTTTACCTGCGAAAACGCTAAACGGTCGACCGCGCAAGCAAAAGTGCGGTCGACCGTTTTCTATATGCCCTCGATGTAGTCATACCGCTCGTCTAACTAGGGGTTGCAATCTTCGCGCTCCGCGTTACCCTAATGGGCGCATTGTTTCCAAATTGTTAACGAGGGGTTGCCGTAATGGCTGACGAGCACGAAACAGAAAGCAAGGCATGGGCGATTGAGGCCGCCGCGGCAGAGGCGGCATCGCGTGCCGCCGAGGAGGTGCATCGTCCTCCCGTGGTGCCGATGGAGCGCGTGGTCGATCGCGCCGATATCGAGCGCGGCGAGCGTGCCGGCCAAAAGCGCAGCCAGGAGCCGGGCTTCCCGCGCTTTTTCGCCGAGCTCAATCTGGGCCTGATCCTTACGGCCTTTGCCATCGTTGCGTTTAAAACCCCTAATCATTTTGCCTTCGGCGGAACCTCGGGCGTGTCGGTCATTCTTTCCACGCTGTTCCCGACTCTGCCCGTCGGCGTCTTTATGTGGATCATCAATGCGGTTCTCGTCGTCTTGGGCTTTATCTTTTTGGAGCGCAAGGCAATCCTTTGGAGCGTTTTTGCCTCGTTTGCGCTTTCGGCCTACGTCTCGCTGTTTGAGCTCTTCATTCCGACGGATGTTTCGATGACGGGAGATATGTGGCTCGACCTGTGCTTTGCCGTGATTTTGCCGGCGCTGGGCAGTGCCATTGTTTTTGACATTGGCGCCTCGACGGGCGGCACCGATATCCTTGCCATGATCCTCAAGCGTCGTACGACGCTCGAGATTGGTCGCGCCTTGCTACTGGTCGATATCGGCATCGTGACCATCGCGGCCTTTTTGTACGGTCCGCGCGTTGGCCTGTACTGCGTGCTCGGCCTGTTTGCCAAGACGCTTGTGGTCGACAAGGCCATCGAGAGCATTCACTTGCGCAAGGTCTGTACGATTATTTGCGCCGAACCGCGCAAAGTCGAGGAGTTTATCGTCAAGCATCTCAACCGCACGGCAACGATCAGCCGCGGCTACGGTGCCTTCTCGGGCAATTGCGTCACAGTGATCATGAGCGTGCTGAGCCGTCGCGAAGCAGTGCAACTGCGCCGTTATACCCGCGATATCGATCCAGATGCGTTTATCACGATCGTTGACAGCTCCGAGATCGTGGGCAAGGGCTTCCGCGGCACGAACTAGCGCGGATATACCCTTCGAACCATTGAATAAAGCCGCCTACGTTTCAAATCGGTCATCTTGGGGTATTTGTCCCCACATTGGGCGATAATGTTGCCAAAGACGTCGTTTGCGATCCAGGTAATTCGCTCTAGATACGAAGGGATGATTTCGATGTTCTGTTCGCAGTGTGGTGCCCCTATGGGCGATAACGACAAGTTCTGCGGCGTGTGCGGTGCCCCTAATGCCGGTGCTGCAGCCTCCGCTCCTCAGGGTCAGCCTCAGCAATTTGTCCCCCAGCCTTCCATGAACGTGCCCAAGGGCTGTGTGGCTCAGGCGTTCCAAGACATGACCAAGACTCCGGGCGTGCTGCAGCGCGTGTGCCAGATTGCTTTTTTGCCGGCGCTTATCTGTGTCGTGTCGGTGCTCGTGCTGTTCATTCCCGTTATCGGCGGTATTGCAGCTGCCATCGGCTTTTTGGCCGCCTGCGTGGCGAGTGTGTGCGGTTCGGGCTTTGGCATCGAGTGGGGTCGCGACCTGTCGCTTAAGATCGATGACGGCATGGATCGTCCGTTGATGCGTTCCACATCGTTTGGCCTCGGGGTCTTTTCGAGTGTTATTTCGGTCGTGCTCGAGATTATCGCTGCCATTCCCGTTATTGGCGTAGTGCTTTCGCTGGTGGAGAGCGTGGTAATTGGCGCGGCGGGCTCGTATTCGCATTACGGCTCTTATGCGCTCGAGACTGCGCTGTTTGGCTCGCTTGGCCTGCTTGTCCTGGCTATGATTGCCACGGCGGTCTTGGGAGTCTTTTTTAAGATGTTCGCCGATATTGCCGTGATGCACTTTGCGGTGACCGGTCGCGTCGAGAGCGCGTTTTCGCTCGACAAGGTCTGGGCGGCCTTTAAGAACAATAAGACCAAGCTGTTTTGCGCTTCATTCCTTCCCGAGTTTTTGACGGGCCTGGTTGCCAACGTTGTCACATGGATCTTGACGGCGGTCTTTGGCGCTATTGCCTCTGTCGGTATGTATAGCTACTACTATCGTCCTACGGGTATTGAGGCAATTGTTACCGGCGGTGGCATCTCACTCGTGCTGTTCCTGGTGCTGATCGCTTTCGTCACCGTATTTCTAACGGTCTTTGGCAAGATGCTCAAGCACCGTGCCGTTGGCTATTGGGTCGCACGTTATGCAAGCGAGTGGGCCGACGAGGATAAGGACGACGTCCTGACGTTTGTATTGCCCTTCGAGAAGAAGTCCGCTCCTTCGGGTTACAGCGCTCCGGATGTCGCGCCTGAGCCCGAGCCTGAGTCTGCCCCGGGATCTGCGCCGGAGTCCGAGCCCACGACGGAGTCCGAGCCCACGACGGAGCCCGCGCCAAGCTCCGACGAGGACCCGCAAGACGAGTAGCCCTGTCACCTGCCATTTGGGGACGGGGTGGAAATGGTAGAAATAGTGCTTGACGAATGAGCGGGGGCGGACGTGTCGAAACGTCCGCCCCCGCTTTGACATCGCGATGTGGCTACGGCTGCGAGATGGTCGCGATTCGACTACTCGTTGTGCTTCTCCTCGTGGCGAGCGGCGGCACGGGCATCGTGAATGCCCTTGATGGCGGCATGGCGGGCGGTGCGGGCGTCGTGCATGGCGTCGCGGGCCTCGGCGGCCGTTGCCTTGGCAGAGCGTAGCTTGGCTGCCAGATCGGGATTGGTCTCGGCAACCGCGGCGATAGCGGGGCCGTCGAGCTCCTCTTGCGTGGGCTCGGCCAAAAAGTCGATGGCATACTGAGCGGCTACCATGGAGCCCTTGGCGAGCACGCTCTCGTCGATCTTATAGAAGCAGGAGTGCTGGGCGTACGTGGCGCCGATCTGGGGATTGCGCGTGCCCACAAAGGCAAGCACACCCGGTACACGGCGCAGGTACTCCGAAAAATCCTCGCCCGAAAGCGTGCCGCGATAATGGCCTTCGCTGGCTGCACCCAGACACTTGACCACGGCCTGACGACAACGCTCACTCGAGGCGACGTCGTTTTCGACCTTGTAGTTGGCGATGGTGTAGTCGGTAAGTTCAGCCTCGGCGCCCAGGGCCGCCGCAGTGTGCTCTACGATGCGACGCATGAGCTCGGGCATTTCCTCGTGCGTCGAATCGCCATAGGTGCGCACCGTGCCGGCGAGGTAGGCGGTACCGGCGATAACGTTGCGCGCGGTGCCGCCGTGCAGCTCGCCGACGGTAATGACGGCCGGCTCGTAGGGGCTGATCTCGCGCGAAACGATGGTCTGCAGGGCGTTGACGATCTCGGCCGCCACCATGACGGCGTCGTGGCCGCGCTGGGGCATGGCGCCGTGGCACGAGGTGCCGCGGACATCAATGCGGAACCAGTCGGTATTGGCCATGCGCGGACCGGGCTCGCAGCTTACGGTGCCGGCGTCGACCTCACTCCAGATGTGTGCGGCGTAGGCGCCATCGACGCCGTCGAGCACACCCGTGCCGATCATGAGTTTGGCGCCTTGGCCGTTTTCCTCACTGGGTTGGAAGACGATGCGGACCTCGCCGTGGATGTCGTCGGTCATATGGCGCAGGATCTGTAGCGTGCCGAGCATCATGGCAATGTGGCAGTCGTGGCCGCAGGCGTGCATGCAGCCCTCGTTGACGCTGGCGAACTCCTCGCCGGTCTGCTCGGTGACGGGTAGGGCGTCGATATCCGCGCGCAGCAGGATGCGGCGGCGCGGCGTGCCGTCCTCGCGGTAGGCGTCGGGTGCGGTGCCGCGAAGGGTCGCCACCAGGCCCGTCTTAAGCGGGCGCTCGTAGGGGATATTCATGGCGTCGAGCTGGTTGGCGATGTCGGAAGTCGTGCGCTCTTCGGCGAGGCTCAGCTCCGGGTGCTTATGGAAGTGCCGGCGCTGCTTGATGATGTAGGGCTCAAACTCGGCGGCGATATCTTGGATGGCTGCGGTGACGTCATCAGCCGCGCGGGCCTCGGTCGCTGCCATAATCTGCTGTGCCTTGGTCTTCGTCATGGTCGATTTGCTCCTTGCTGGTTTATCGCAAAATCGTACAGGCTCTTTCCAGTATGCCACCTGCCACTTGGGGACGGGGCAGAAATGGTAGAAATGGATACCTCCGTAACCTTGACAGGTCCAAATTGCTTGTGCACGCAGCCTTGGATGCGGCTTTCAAGCTTGAAATCTACCATTTCTACCCCGTCCCCAAGGGGCAGGCGGGGCCGTTGGGGTTGGGAAAGGTGCCGTTTACCGCTTGACGTTTTGCAGCTGTGGCGGTGGAGTACACTCGGGGGTGTTGAATTTCCTGCCAGAGATGGGGATGCCCATGCAACATATCGATCGGATTATCCGCTCTAAGAACGTCTTTACCTCGCAAGATGGCATCGATACCGCCCGTGAGCTGGCGATTGCCATCGCAGGCGACCGTATCGTCGCAGTCGGCAAGCCCGATGACGTGATCGCCGCCGCGCCTGCCGCCACGCCGGTTATCGACTACGGCGAGCAGTTTGTCTGCCCCGGTTTCCATGACGCTCATCTGCACTTCTTTCATACCTCGGTCGGTTCCTCGCCGTATATGCTCATGGATGGGGGCACGTCCGAGGTGGCGCTGGTACAGCACGCGCTCGAGTTTTCCCAGGATCTGCCCGACGACGCTTGGGTTGTGACGCAGGGCTGGCGCGACTACCGTTGGGACCCGCCCGAGCATCCTACCAAGGCGTCGCTCGATGCGGTATTTCCCGATCGTCCCTGCGTTATGTACTCGGGCGACGGCCACACGCTGTGGCTCAACAGTCGCGCTCTCGAGGCGCTCGGCGTCACGCGCGATAGCGAGCCGCCAGCGGGCGGCAGCTACGACAAGGACGCAAACGGTGAGCTCACGGGCATTGCTCACGAGGCGGCTGCCATGCAGCTGTTGCCGCGCTGCCTTGAGTGGCTGGGCGAAGATCGCATCGCAAGCGCTTACGCCGATCAAATGAGGCGCATGGCCGAGCAGGGCATCACCTCGATCTGCGACATGTCGCTCATGCCCATGCCGGGCTGCGATTTTATCCGCGACGACGTCTACGACAAACTGCAGACAGCCGGCAAGCTGGGCATTCGTGCCCATCTGTTCCCCACGCTGCTGGATGACCAGTCGCGTCTAGAAGAGCTGCAGGCACGTTACGCGAACAACGCACTGCTTTCGGCGCCGGGCTTTAAGCAGTTCTTTGACGGCGTGTCGAGCGAACATACGGCATATCTCACCGAGCCCTATACCAATCCGCGCTTCCCGGGCGACCAAGGCCGTCTGACGGTTTCCGCCGAGCGCATGCGCAAGCTGGTTCTGGCGGCTGCGGAGCGCGGCCGCGCCGTGCGCATCCACGTTATCGGCGACGGTGCGATTCATGCCGCGCTGGATATCTTCGAGGAAGCCGCCGGTCTGTACGGCCTGCCCCAGCACGGCCACAACACGCTCGAGCACCTGGAGAACCTCCTGCCCGAGGACATCGACCGCCTGCGCAAGCTCAACGTCGTCGCCTCGAGCCAGCCCTGCCACATTACGCTCGACCCGGGTGGACCGGAGCGCGATTTGGGCTTGGAGCGCAGCCGCATCATGTGGCCGTTCGCAACCTATAAGCAGCGCGGCATTCGCCAAGCCTTCGGTACCGACAGCCCCATCACGCCCGTTACCAGCATGGACGTGCTCTACACGGCTATCACGCGCCAGGACCCCAAAAGCCACTGGCCCGAGGGCGGCTGGTTGCCGAGCGAGCGCATCGACGCGGCAACGGCTTTGCGCAACTACACCTTGGGCAGCGCCTATGCAGCAGGCGACGAGCAAAACCTCGGCAGCTTGGAGCCCGGCAAGTATGCTGACCTGGTAGTCCTGGACCAAAACCCGCTCACTGTTGACCCCCAAGAGCTTCAGGCCACCAACGTTCAGGCCACCTACCTGGCAGGTAACGTAATCTACGAGCGCTGATGCTCATGCCGTGTCGTTAAACGCGGCCCGGGCGACTTATTTTGGGATGGCGCTCGAGCCACGTCTGCATATCGGTGGGGACTCGTTATGAGCGTCCCTGCTCTGTCGGATTTGTGCGTGGGGTGGAGGCGCTGCTGCCTCGCGCGTTCAAATTGGACATTTGCAATGCTGCCTCATGGTGTTTTGCATACTTCCCATTACAGATTGCATAAAAAGGTTGGGATGTTCTTTCTGGCCCTGATGTACCCCCGCCTGGGCCGTGCAAAAAACGGAGTATTCAGCACTGCGAGCTCTGCCGGCGCCGTTGCGGTTGGGTAATGTCATGGGGATTGACGTCATTTTGGCGTCCGGGCAGGCACGAGGCATGCCTTTATGCCCTGATGGGGTCTGCCTGCCGACCCAAATCGCCGGTCGAAGGCGTCCTTGGGACCAATAAGATGTGTCTGGCGCGTATACAGCCATCCTGGTCTGCTGAATACTCCCAAAAATGCACGGTGCTCCCCAGGGGACCCGTGCGTGCAGCGAAAGCCATGCCCATGTTCCCATCTGCATCGCCATTTTGCTGCACTGACGTTTCTGAATGCCGCGCCCGAACTAGTTAACTTGGCTCCCGTGTGGCGCCGGAGGGGCGGGATATAAGGTTTATCGCGAGTTCCGCACGAGCCGAAGGCCACTTAATGTGGCCTTCGTGCGAGCAGGACTGCCCGAGCAGGAAACCTTATGCCCCGCCCCTCCGGCGCCACACGGGAGCTGCGCACAAGTTATCCCCCCGGCATTCAGAAAATCTAAGTGCCAAAAAATAAGATTTTTTGACTCTGTGTTGTATAACCCGCCATTCGTGGGTACCATTCAACGCGTACGCAAACAAATAGGGTTAATTCGCGTGGCATAACCACGCGGCCCAAAAAGGAGGAGACAAGCATGTCGTCTTTGAAGCCGCTTGCAGATCGTGTTCTGGTCAAGCCCGACGAGGCCGAGCAGAAGACCGCTTCTGGTCTGTATATCGCCAGCAACGCTCAGGAGAAGCCGCAGCGCGGCACCGTCATTGCCGTTGGCGCTGGCAAGGTCAACGACAAGGGTGAGCGCATCCCCATGGACGTCAAGGAAGGCGACGTTGTCATCTACGGCAAGTTCGGTGGCAACGAGGTTAAGGTCGACGGCGAGAAGTATCTGCTGATGCGCGCCGACGACATTTACGCCGTCGTCGAGGCCTAGTCTCATCAGGCTCTCTGATTCGTCTTTGAACGCGGTCGCCGCATAGGACTCGGAAGCGGCGACGTGAGTCACATTTCTTTTGGAGGATTACCTACCATGGCAAAGAACATTACGTTCAATACCGATGCCCGCGCTAAGCTCGCCAAGGGCGTCAACACTCTGGCCGATGCCGTTACCGTCACCATGGGCCCCAAGGGCCGCTATGTCGCCCTGCAGCGCACGTTCGGTGCCCCGACCATCACCAACGACGGCGTTTCCGTCGCCAAGGAGATCGAGCTCGAGGACAACATCGAGAACATGGGTGCGCAGCTGGTGAAGGAGGTCGCCACCAAGACCAACGACACCGTGGGTGACGGCACCACCACCGCAACCCTGCTCGCTCAGGCCATCGTTAACGACGGTCTTCGCAACGTCGCCGCTGGCGCCAACCCGCTGGCCATCCGTCGCGGCATCGACAAGGCCGTCAACGCCGCCGTCGCCGAGATGAAGAAGCAGGCCAAGCCGGTCGAGACCAAGGAGCAGATTGCTTCCGTCGGTACCATCTCCGCCGGTGACCCCGAGGTCGGCGAGAAGATCGCCGAGGCCATGGAAGTCGTGGGCAAGGACGGCGTCATCACCGTCGAGGATTCCCAGACGTTCGACATCACCATCGACACCGTCGAGGGCATGCAGTTCGATAAGGGCTACGTCTCCGCTTACTTCGTCACGGACAACGACCGCATGGAGGCCGTGATGAAGGATCCGTACATCCTCATCACCGACCAGAAGATCTCCAGCGTCCAGGACATCATGCCTGTTCTCGAGGCTGTCCAGCGCGCTGGCCGTGGCCTGCTCATCATCGCTGAGGACATCGACGGCGAGGCTCTGCCCACCCTCGTCCTCAACAAGATCCGCGGCGCCCTCAACGTCTGCGCCGTCAAGGCTCCGGGCTACGGCGATCGCCGCAAGCGCATTCTCGAGGACATCGCCGTCCTCACCGGTGGTCAGGCTGCTCTGGACGAGCTGGGCGTGAAGGTCGCTGACATCACCGCCGATATGCTCGGTACCGCTAAGTCCGTCACCATCTCCAAGGACAACACCGTCATCGTCGGCGGCGCTGGCTCCAAGGAGGCCATCGACGCCCGTATTGCTCAGATCAAGGGCGAGATGGAGAACACCACCTCTGACTTCGACCGCGAGAAGCTCCAGGAGCGCCTGGCCAAGCTCTCCGGTGGCGTTGCTGTCATCAAGGTCGGCGCTGCCACCGAGTCCGAGCTCAAGGAGATCAAGCATCGCGTCGAGGACGCCCTGCAGGCAACCCGCGCTGCTGTCGAGGAGGGCATTGTCGCTGGCGGCGGTGTCGCCTTCATGGACGCTGTGCCTGCGCTCGATGCAGTCGAGATCGACGACCCCGAGGAGAAGATCGGCGTCGACATCGTCAAGAAGGCTCTGACCGCTCCGGTCGCAACCATTGCCAAGAACGCTGGCTTTGAGGGCGCTGTCGTGGTCGACAAGGTCGCCGAGCTGCCCGCTGGCCAGGGTCTCAACTCTGCCAGCGGCGAGTGGGGCGACATGATCGAGATGGGCGTCCTCGACCCCGTCAAGGTCAGCCGCGTCACCCTGCAGAACGCTGCTTCTGTCGCCAGCCTGATCCTCATCACCGAGGCCACGGTTTCCGATGTGCCCAAGAACACTCAGCTTGAGGATGCTATCGCTGCTGCTACCGCTGGTCAGCAGGGCGGCGGTATGTACTAAGGCCGACAAGGTCTAGAACTCCCACCGGGAATCCCGGGGGCGTGACGGGGTTTCTCTCCGGAACGTCCTCGGACATGCAAAGAGGCTCCGCATCGCGCTTCGCGCTGCGGAGCCTCTTTGCGTCCTGCGGAATGTTCCGGAGAGAAACCCCGTCACGCCCCCCGGATCCCCTGCGTTTACGGCCTTGAAGTCGGCTCGCGGAGAAGGACGTGGTTGTTGGGGATACGTATCCCGGACGCTGTTTCGCGGCTTTGCCGCGAAAAGCGCGTTACTTTGGGGAGGGTGGGGAACGTGGTTATTGCGGCAACTGATCCCCACCACAAATTACCTTTGGCGTACTTGCGCGAAAGCCTGCCCGTGCTAGACTTGGAATTGCTGTTTCAGGGCGGGGTGAAATTCCCCACTGGCGGTAAATCGGACGGTGCCAGAGGGGCGCCGTGGCGCAGGCGAGGTACCTGCGTCCGAGCCGATGAGTCCGCGACCCGTGCGTGCGTTGGTTCGCATGTCGGCTGAACTGGTGAGATCCCAGTACCAACGGTTAGAGTCCGGATGAAAGAGGCAGGTGATCTTATGTCTGAACAGTCGCAGCATATCCATTTTGAGAACACGAATAGGTGGAGCACCAAACAGCTCGTTACCATGGCGCTGATGTGCGCCTTGGGCGCCCTGTTTATGTACGTGCAGCTGCCCATCCTTCCTTCGGCGCCGTTTTTGACCTACGACCCGTCGCTGGTGCCGGCGATGGTGTGCGGGTTTGCGTATGGTCCCGGCGCCGGTACTGCTGTTGCCGCTATGGCTATCGTTATTCACGCGCTCACCACGGGTGACTGGGTCGGTGCGCTTATGAACCTGGTTGCCACGCTGGGCTACATTCTGCCCGCGGCTATCGTCTACCAGAAGATGCATACCTATAAGGGTGCCGTGATTGGCCTGGTGTTCGGCGTCATTGCCGCTACGGCGCTGTCTATGGTTGCAAACCTTACCATTGGCGTATGGTTCTGGTATGGCTCGGTCGATGCGATCGCTCCGCTCATGGTTCCTGCCGTGCTGCCGTTCAACCTTATCAAGACCGTGCTCAACTCGGTGCTCACGCTTGCAGTGTACAAGGCGGTCTCCAACCTCATCACGCCTAAAAAGAACCAGGTCAAAGGCCGCGCATGATTGATTGTCGAGGCGTTTCCTTTAGCTATGACGGTGTCACGCCGGCGCTCGACGGTATCGATCTGAACATCGAGGATGGCGAGTTTTTCTGCATCCTCGGCGGCAATGGGTCGGGCAAGTCGACGTTTGCCAAGCATCTGAATGCGCTGCTGCAGCCCGATGCAGGAACGGTGCGTATCAACGGCATGGACGCGTCCGATCCCGAGCTGGTCTACGACATCCGCTCGACTGCGGGCATGGTGTTCCAGAATCCCGACGACCAGATTGTGGCGACGCTTGTCGAGGACGATGTTGCGTTTGGTCCCGAAAACCTTGGCGTGCCATCGGCGCAAATTGCGCAGCGCGTACGCGAGGCGCTGAAGGGTGTGGGCCTGGTGGGCTTTGAGCGCCACGAGACCCATGCACTTTCGGGCGGCCAAAAGCAGCGCGTGGCGCTTGCCGGCGTGCTCGCCATGGAACCGCGCGTGCTCATATTGGACGAGGCTTCCTCGATGCTCGATCCGCGTGGACGTAAGGGCCTCATGAAGGTTTGCCGCGCGTTGCACGATCGCGGCATGACCATCGTGATGATTACGCACTTTATGGAAGAGGCCGCCGAGGCCGATCGTGTCGCGGTGTTTCGGGCGGGGCGCGTTGCCATGCTCGGTGCGCCCGAGGAAATCTTGACGCGGGCGGACGAACTTGCCCAGCTCAACCTGGATATGCCGGCGTCGTGCTGTCTAGGTAGGGCACTCCGCGCGAAGGGCGTACCCGTTTGCGCGCAGGTGCGTGAGGCGGATATGGTCGCCGAGATTGCACAGGTTTATGCTGAGCGGAGCGGGGCGGACGTCGCTGGGCGGCCCTCCGCATCCGATTCTCGTGTGCTTGACCATGCATCCTCTGCAGCCGACGGGATGGTCGCGTCGGAACCCGTCATCGAGATTTCGCACCTCTCGCATAGTTGGTCGCTGAGCGCCCGCGAGCGCCGCCGATGGCGCAAGCGCTCGACCACTGTGGGCGCATCGGGCAAACAGGCTCTTTGGGGCAACGATCCAAACAGCCCCTGGGCGCTACGTGATGTTTCGCTGACGGTGCGTCGCGGCGAGTTTCTGGGCCTGGCGGGTCATACCGGCTCGGGTAAATCAACGCTGGTTCAGCATCTCAACGGGCTGATTCGTCCACAGGAGGGGAGCGTTTGCGCACTGGGGCTCGACCTATCAAGCAAGAAAGGCGCCGCCGCGGTTAAGGCCAAGGTCGGCGTGGTGTTTCAGTATCCCGAGCGCCAGCTATTTGCCGAGACCGTGGCGCAGGACGTGGCGTTTGGCCCGCGCAACCTTGGCCTGCCGCAAGACGAGGTTGTTCGCCGTGTCACAACATCGCTTGCGCGCGTGGGCCTCGACCTTGCCGCGATAGGCGACAAGAGCCCCTTTGAGCTTTCGGGCGGTCAGCAGCGCCGCGTGGCGTTTGCCGGCGTGCTCGCCATGGAGCCCGAGGTCCTGGTGCTCGACGAGCCCATGGCGGGGCTCGATCCGGCTGCGCGCAGGGATTTCCTGGAGCTCATCGATCGGCTCCATCGTGAGGGCCTGACCGTTGTCATGGTTTCGCACAGCATGGATGACCTGGCAAATTGTTGTGACCGTATCGTTGTGATGAACGAGGGCGCGGTGTTTGCCGATGGAACGCCCGCACAGGTTTTTGCGCACGCGAACGAGCTCAAATCGATCGGTTTGGGCGTTCCCGCTGCGCAGCGCATGGCATTGTCGCTCGTGCAAGCCGGTGTGCCGCTCCGCTGCGACAAGCTTTATACGGTTGAGTCGCTGGCCGACGAGCTGTCCGGCATGCTGCTAGGCTGCGCGGACGGACCTTTGAGGGCGTCGCGTCAGGCTGGTTTCAAGATGGCCACGCAAGAGGAGGGCTGCTAATGGAGGCATTCTCATTTGGCAGCTACTATCCGGGGGAAAGCGCAGTGCATCGCCTGGATCCGCGCACTAAGTTGCTCCTAGGTTTCGCATTTCTGATCACTGCGCTCACCGTCGGCAGCTTCCGCGGGCTGGTTCCGGTCGAAATTTTTGTCGTGCTGGTCTATGTCGCGGCCCGGGTTCCGTTGCGTCGGGTCCTATCGTCGATGGCACCACTGCTGGCGATTGTCGTGGTGGTCGCGGTGCTCAACCTGTTTTCCGATCAGAGTGGCCGCATTTTGTGGCAGTTTGGCTTTTTGCAGGTGAGCGAGGGCTCGCTGCGTTCTGCGACGTTTATGGCGTGTCGTCTGACGATGATGATGGCCGGCATGAGCGCCATTACGCTCACCACGCCGACGCTCGACCTCACCGCGGGTTTTGAGCGCCTGCTCGCACCATTCGCGCGCGTGGGGCTTCCGGCGCACGAGCTCGGCATGATTATGGGTATCGCACTGCGGTTTATGCCACAATTTGCCACCGAGATGAAACAGACGGCCGATGCACAGGCAAGCCGTGGCGCGCGCGTGACGGGCGGTCCGCTCGGTGGCGTGCGCATGCTCGGCAGTGTGGCGATTCCGCTGTTTGCTGGCGTGTTCCGTCATGCCGAGACGCTTTCGGCCGCCATGGATGCGCGCTGCTATCACGGCGAGCGGGGACGCACGCGTCTGCATGCGCTTACGTTTGGCCGCGGGGATGCACTGGCCGCGGTGGCGATGGCGCTGCTGGTGGCATGCGTTGTCGTTATCAATCTTCAACTCGTCTAAGCTCGATTCGAGCGCAAGAAAGGGGTCTCTATGACCGACATCGATCGCACGGCTCAGCTCGAACGCGTCTGCTCGTATCTCAGGCGCATTCCGGCGTGGTATCTTGCCACGACCGATGCAAACGACGGGCATCAGCCCCGCGTGAGGCCGTTTTCGTTTGCCATGGTCGATAACGACAAGCTGTGGTTTTGCACGTCGCGCGACAAGGACGTGTGGGCGGAGTTGAGCAAGAATCCCAAGTTTGAGGTGTCGGGCTGGAAGCCGGGGGAGTGCTGGATCGTGTTAACTGGCGAGGCCGCACTCGAGGACGATGCATTCGTGAGTGACAAGGTGCGCCAGACGGGCTTTAAGCACATGGTGGGCATTGGCGAGCAACACGATAGTGCCAACGATGACCGCCTTGCGTTCTTCTCGGTCCGCAACATCGCCGCGCGGTTCTGCGATATCGACGGCAGCGAAGAGCTCCTCGAGCTTTAATTTCCCAAATTGGCTGCCCATTCCAAAAAGACTGGTCAGATGACAGGAGGAAACGTGGACGGATTGAATACGGTGCTGGAGTATCTGACGTCGGTGCCGGCGTGGTACCTAGCGACGAGCGTGGACGGGCAGCCGCATGTGCGTCCGTTCTCGTTTGCGCAGATTCAGGACGGCAAACTGTGGTTTGTAACGGCGCGCACCAAAGATGTGTGGCAAGAGCTGCTGCAAAACCAGCGCTTTGAGGCCACGAGTTGGTGGCCGGGCCATGGTTGGTTGATCCTGCGCGGACGTGCGGGTCTGGACGACCGGGCTTCGGATGAAATGCGCGAGGCCGGGTGGAAGCATCTTGAGCGCTTGAGCGAGCACTATGAGGGGCCTAACGATCCCACGCTTGTCTTCTTTAGCGTCGAGGACCCCGAGGCTTTTATCTGCAATCACGACGAATGGGTTCCGGTCGAGCTCTAGGCTGCTCTGGGCGACCCTTAAGTTTGGTATTCCGTATAAGGTGGGCTCCGCATTGGCCAGCAGTATGATGCGCTGCGGCTAATGCAGAGCTCGCTTATTTTTTGTCAATTCTTTCAAGCGAATGTGTCGGGTATGCTTCAATGCATGAAGACACAAATTATTTGCGTAAATATGCATTCTCGGGTGCTAAAGTTTCAACCTACCTCATAACGACGGCTGCGGAATGCGCAACGACGCATAAGACCGCAGACAAGGAGTCCGATATGTCTTTAAAGGTTGGAATCGTCGGCGCGGCTGGATATGCCGGCGCCGAGCTTATTCGCCTCGTGCTCGGCCATCCCGAGTTTGAACTTGTTGCCATTACGTCCAACGCCGATGCCGGCCAGCTGCTGTCCGCGGTGTATCCGAGCTTTGCTGGCGTGAGCGATCTGGTTTTCACCACGCATGACGCCCCTGAACTCAAGAGCTGCGATGCGGTATTTCTCGCCGTGCCGCACACGGCTGCCATGGCACAGGTGCCCGCTCTGCTTGCGTCGGGTGTCTCTTGCTTTGATCTTTCGGCCGATTACCGTCTGAGCGACGCGTCCGTCTTTGAGACATGGTATGCCGCCGAGCACACGAGCCCCGAGTTGCTTAAAACACGTGCCTTCGGTCTGCCCGAGTTGTTCTGCCAGGACTTAGAGACCGCTGCATCCGACCACGCCGACGGCAAGCCCGTACTGGTCGCCTGCGCCGGTTGCTATCCCACCGCAACGAGTCTTGCTGCCGCGCCTGCCGTGCGTGCGGGCTGGGTGGCCCAGAGCGGCCCCGTAGTCGTCGACGCCATCAGTGGCGTGACGGGTGCCGGTAAGTCGTGCAACACCCGCACCCATTTTTGCAGCGCGGACGAGAATCTGGAGGCCTATGGCGTAGGAAAACATCGCCATACGCCAGAAATCGAGCAAATTCTGGGCCTTACCGATCGCGTCGTCTTTACTCCGCACCTGGCACCGCTCAAGCGCGGCCTGCTCTCTACGGTGACGCTGCCGCTCGCAACGCAGGCTCTCGAAGCGCTGACTCTTGAGGATGCCGTCGACCATTACAAGAAGTTCTACGCCGGTCGTACCTTTGTGCGCGTGCTCGATGCCGGCCAGCAGCCCAAGACGGCTTCGGTTGTCGGTACCAATGCCGCCCAGATCGGCCTTGCGCTCAACAAGCGTGCGGGCGTGCTGGTGGCGACGGGCGCCATCGACAATTTGTGCAAGGGCGCTGCGGGCCAGGCGGTCCAGTGCGCCAACATCGTCTTTGGTTTTGACGAGCGACGAGGCTTGCCCACAGTGGCGTGCCCGGTGTAGCACATTCGATTATTAACGATTTGGTAGTCGGGTATCGAGTTTGGCGCCACTTTTAAGCTGGTCTCATGATTGTGGCTGGCATGGCGCACCAACCGATGCCCATTTTTTGTTTGACATAAGGAGTCGTAAAGACGATGAATGCTGAGCAGTTCGATATCAAGATTCGTGCCGTAGAGGGCGGCGTAACGGCGGCAGCCGGCTTTAAGGCGGCGGGCATCCATGCCGGATTCCGCAAGAATCCCGAGCGCCTGGATTACGCGCTCGTTGTGCCCGATAAACCCTGTCCCGGGGCCGGCGTGTTTACGACTAACCGCTTTTGTGCGGCGCCCGTGCAGGTGAGCCGTGCCAACCTGGGCGGTACGGACAAGGGCTATGGCATCATCGCCGGTGTTTCAATCAACTCCGGCAACGCGAACGCCGCCACGGGCGAGACCGGCCTTGCCTGTGCGCGTGAGACGTGCAATATCGCCTCGCAGGTCATTGGCTGTGAACCCCAACAGATTTTAGTTGCCTCCACGGGCGTGATCGGACAGATTCTGCCGATCGACACGTTTGAGACGGCAATTCCGTCCGCCTACGAGGCACTCTCTGCCCATGGCGGCGCCGATGCAGCCCGTGCCATCATGACGACCGATACGCATTCCAAGGAGTATGCCGTTCGCTACAGCAGCGAGGCCGCGGGGCACGCAGGCAATACCTATACGGTGGGCGGCATGTGCAAGGGATCGGGCATGATCATGCCCAATATGGCCACCATGATCGCGGTCATTACTACCGATGCCCCCGTCGAGTCGGCGGCGCTCCACACCCTACTGCTCTCGACCGTTAAACAGACCTTTAATAAAGTGACGGTCGATTCCGATACCTCGACCAACGACACCTGTATCATGCTGGCTTCTGGCGCTGCCGCCGTGGATGCCGAGGCCATCGTCGAGGGCACTGACGCCTTTGACGAGCTGGCCTTTGCCGTGCACGAGGTGTGCGAGAGCCTGGCACGTAACATCGCGGCCGATGGCGAGGGTGCGTCAAAGCTCGTGACGGTTAACGTCACCGGCGCCGCCAACGACGAGGAAGCCGATATCGCCGCCCGTGCCGTCGCCAACTCGCCGCTCGTCAAGACCTGCATCGCTGGCCACGACTGCAATTGGGGTCGCGTTGCCATGGCGCTCGGCAAGTGCGGCGTAAAGTTTAATCAGGAAGACGTTTCCATCGACATGATGGGCATGCCCGTCTGCCGCGATGGCCTGACTGTTCCTTTTGACGAGGACGAGGCCCTGCGACGTTTTGAGGCGCCCGAGATCGTGATTTCGGCCGACCTGGGCGCAGGCGACGCGGCAACGACCGTGTGGACCTGTGACCTCACGCACGAGTACATCTCAATCAATGGTGACTACCGCTCCTAGACTCCAGGCACGCTGCGCATCTCGCCGCGATTGCGGGCAGCGGAGCACAGCGCGATAACGATACGAAAGACGAGGTAGATTATGAAATTCGCACGCGATTGTCGTTCGGGCGAATCCAACGAAGCAACTGCGCAGCTGCTGTTCGAAGCGCTGCCGTGGATTAAAAACCTGACCGGCAAGACGGTCGTTATCAAGTATGGCGGGGCCGCCATGGTAGACGAGCAACTGCGTCGCGACGTGATGAGCGACATCGTTTTGCTCAAGATTATCGGCATGCGCCCCGTCATCGTGCATGGCGGCGGTAAAGCCATCAACGAGGCGCTGAGCCATTACGATATGCCCGTCGAGTTTAAGAACGGCCAGCGCGTGACCACGCCGGCGACCATGGATATCGTGCGCGAGGTGCTGGGCGGCAAGGTTAACCAAGAGCTGGTGGCGGCAATCAACCACCACGGTAACTTGGCCGTGGGCGTATCGGGCAGCGACGCCGGCACGCTCATCGCCGAGCCGCTCGACCCCGAGCTCGGACGCGTGGGCAAAGTGACGCATGTCAACACCGACTACATCGAGAACTTGCTCGATAGCGAGTATATTCCCGTCATCGCTACCGTCGCGGCGGGGGAGGACGGTGGCTTCTTCAATATCAACGCCGACACCGCCGCCGGTGCCGTTGCGGCGGCGCTCCACGCGCACAAGGCGATCTTTTTGACCGACGTCGACGGCCTGTACAAGGACTTTAGCGATAAAGACTCGCTCATCTCCAACCTAACGCTCGACGAGGTTAATGAGATGCTCTACGGTGGCGAGGTCGATAAGGGCATGATTCCCAAACTGCGCGCGGCCGTCGATGCGCTTGTCGGCGGCGTATTTCGCGCTCACATCATTAACGGTACCACGCCGCATTCGCTGCTCCTGGAGCTGCTGACCGATGCCGGCGTCGGCACCGTGATCCACTCTACCGAGACGGCCTACGAATTTGATACGCACCCGCACCCGCTTTCGACCTTTGCGGCGCGCCTGACCGAGAACCTCGACGAGGTCGAGAAGCTCCAGACGGTCTAGCTGGTTAGAAATCGTCACACCGTTACACCCACAGTCCGCGCCACCTGGCGCTTAACGAAAGGCATCTCATGTCACTTGCAGCTCAACAATCGCTCGAATCCCACTACGTTATGCAAACCTTTGGCCGCTCGCCGGTCGAGTTTGTCGAGGGCCACGGCATGAAGCTCACCGGCGACGATGGTCGCGAATATCTCGATTTTCTTGCAGGTATTGGCGTATGCAGCCTAGGCCACGGCAATCCGGCGGTGCTCTCGGCGCTCGAGGCCCAGGCCAAGAAGCTCCTGCATGTCTCCAACTACTTCTACATTGAGCAGCGCGGCCAGGTCGCGGCGTTGCTGTCCAAGCTCGCCAACGACGATGCGGACGGTGCGCGCGTGCTTGCCGACGCGATTGCCGCTGGCGACGAGACCACGGCGGCGGCGCTTGGCGCTCCGACTGCGGGCGAGCAGGTGTGGGAGACGTTCTTTGCCAATTCCGGTGCCGAGGCCAACGAGGGCTCTATGAAGCTCGCGCGTCTGTATGCCAAACGTGCTGGCAACGGTGGCAACACCATCGTGTGTATGCGCGGCGGATTTCATGGTCGTACGCTCGAGACCATTGCGGCGACCATGCAGGATTGGCTGCAGGACAGTTTCCGCCCGCTGCCGGGTGGCTTTGTGGCATGCACACCCAACGATGTAGATGAACTGCACGCAATCTTTAAGCAGCTGGGAAGCGAGATTTGCGCTGTGATGCTCGAGCCGATCCAGGGCGAAAGCGGTGTGCATCCCATGACCGAGGAGTTTATGGCTGCGGCACGCGACTTGGCACACGAGGTGGGTGCCGTGCTTATCGCCGACGAGGTCCAGTGTGGTATTTTCCGCTCCGGCAAGCCGTTCGCGTTCCAGACTTATGGTGTGGAGCCCGATATCATGAGTCTTGCCAAGGGCATCGCCGACGGCGTGCCCATGGGTGCCGTGGTGGCAAAGAAAGAAATCGCTGACATCTTTAAGCCCGGCGACCATGGTTCGACCTTCGGCGGCAGCTGCTTGGCCATCGCGGCGTGTGCCGCGACGCTCTCCGCGCTTGTGCGCGGTGACTACGCATACCATGCCGCCAAGGTGGGTACCTATATGGAGGCAAGGCTCGCCAAGCTGCCGCATGTTACCGAGGTGCGCGGTCGCGGCCTAATGCTCGGCTGCGATTTGGACGATGCTGCGGGTGATGCGCACGACGTTGTGGCTCGCGCATTGGTGGCTGGTGCGGTGATTAACGCTACGGGTGCACATACACTGCGCTTCTTGCCGCCGCTCGTGTGCGAGGAAGCCGACGTGGACAGCTTAATCGAGATCCTGGCGGGTGTTTTTGCTTAGCGTCATCAGGCATAGCAATTTGAAGCGGGTTCCAGACCGTCACGTGCCGTTTGGCGCACGATTGGGCGAACTGGAGCCCGTTTTGCTATCGATTTGCCATGGCTGGGATAGGCCGTGTGCATAAAAGAAAGGCCCCCATCGCTGGGAGCCTTTTCAATCAAGTGGTGGGCGATGAGGGATGTCCGCGTGCGGCTGGCGCCGCCCGCGCCCCGCTTCGTCGCTCCGCTCCTCGCGTGCTGCGCTGGAAAACGCTTCGCGTTTCCTCAGCTCCGCACCCTTGCGGGTTCGAATCCCATGCACCGGGCGCAAACAAAAACGGTCCCCTTGCGAGGACCGTTTCCAATTCAGTGGTGGGCGATGAGGGATTCGAACCCCCAGCCTTGTGCGTGTAAAGCACCTGCGCTAACCGTTGCGCCAATCGCCCGCGGGAATTGAGTATAGCGGAAACCCTGCGGGGTTCACCGCTAATTCATAACGAAATCTAAGCGGCGACTTCGGTGCCCTTGTTCTCGTCGATAAAGAAGCGCTTGTACCAAATGAGGAACGTCAGCGTGGTATAGATCTTGCGCTGGTTGAGCGCGCGGCCCTCAAAGTGATCGTCGAGCAGCTTCATGAGCGCATCGGTGTCAAAGAAATCGGCAGCCCACGGTGCGGTGAAGTACTCCTTGACGTAGTCGTAGTACTTCTGCTCGCGCAGCCAGAACTTAACTGGCACCGGGAAGCCAACCTTCTTGCGTGTTGCCCACTCATCGGGCAGCGTGCGATTGGCGGCGTGGCGCAGGACAAGCTTGCAGCCCTCTTCGTTGACACGGTAGTTGGCGGGAATATGCTCGGCGAACTCCATGACCTTTTTGTCCAGGAACGGAACGCGGAGCTCCAGGGAGTGCGCCATGCACATCTTGTCTGCCTTGAGCAGAATGTCGCCCGGAAGCCACATGTTCATATCCAGATATTGCTTCTTAGAGAGCTCGCAGCAGTCGGGGACCTGCTTGTAGTACTCTGCGCACATTTCGGAGGCGTTCTTGCCGGTGTCGTAAGCTGGCTTGAGAACCTCGTCAACCTCGGACGGGTCGAACACCTTTGCCTGGCCCACGTACCAGCGCTCGGGGACCTCGGCGCACTTGGTCAGGAAGTTGTGACCCTTAAAGTAGGGGAGATGCTGAACGAGCGAGCCCAGGGCACGGCGCACGCCGAGCGGCACGCGCTTCTTGAAGGATCGCATCTCGGGGGTGTCCTCGTACCACTCGTAGCCGGCAAACAGCTCGTCGGCGCCCTCGCCCGAAAGGACGACGGTAACTTCCTCGGCGGCCATCTGTGCCAGATAGTACAGCGGTACGCTGGAGAGGTTCGATTGCGGCTCGTCCATGTGGTACTGGATATCGGGTAGCGCGTCGAAGAACTCGTCGGCGGTGATCATCTTGCGCACGTTCTTAATGCCAAGCTTGTCGGAAAGCTCGGCGGCGTAGTTGGTCTCGTTGAAGTTCTTGTAGTCAAAGCCGACGGAATACGTGGTGTCGGGCATGAGGCAGGCGGCAATGTAGCTGGAGTCGACGCCGCCGGAGAGGAATGAGCCAACTTTAACATCGGCGATGCGGTGCGCGGCAACGCTCTCGTGCACGACCTTGTCGCACTCGTCCACGTACTCCTCGAAGCTCTTGGAGTTGTCATCGGTAAAGTCGCAGCTCCAGTAGCGCTTGATGTCCATAGTGTTGGTCGTAAGGTCGTACGTAAAGCAATGCGCGGGGGCAAGCTTGAACACGCCCTTAAAGAACGTCTCCTCCGTGGCAGGGAACTGCAGCGTGAGGTAGGGACGCAGCGCGTCGCGGTTGACGGCCTTCTCAAACTTGGGGTGGTCCAGGAAGCTCTTGATCTCGGAGCCAAACAGCAGCGAGCCGTCGGAGGCCCGGTAGTAATAGAACGGCTTGATGCCAAAGATGTCACGGGCGCCGAAGAGCTTGTTCCTGTTCTGGTCGTGAATCACGAACGCATACATGCCGCGCAGGCGGTTGACCAGGTCCTCGCCCCACTCCTCGTAGCCGTGCACCAGGACCTCGGTGTCGGCGTTGCAGTGGAAGACGTAGCCGGCAGCCTCGAGCTCGGCGCGAAGCTCCTGGAAGTTGTAGATCTCGCCGTTGAAGACGATGGTGACCTTGCCGTCATCGCTCGACATGGGC
Organism: Collinsella sp. HCP28S3_E12; assembly: GCF_052065595.1. Classification (NCBI taxonomy): domain Bacteria; kingdom Bacillati; phylum Actinomycetota; class Coriobacteriia; order Coriobacteriales; family Coriobacteriaceae; genus Collinsella; species Collinsella sp. HCP28S3_E12. Next base: position 18,842 of record NZ_JBQHTS010000009.1, on the reverse strand, counting down.
TGAGCGCCAGCCTCGGAAAGGTCGAGAATCGAAAGACGGCGGAAGCCGAGGGCGACGTTATCGACGATGTGCTGGCCACCCATATCCGGCCCGCGATGGATGATGCGATTCATCATGGCCGTGAGAACCAGCTCACTCTGTTCATCTGTACCGGTAAAACCGACAAAACCGCACATGCAAGATCCTTTCTGCTGACGGCTTAGGTGCGCTGCCGCAAGGTTTGCAGCAGTCGATATCAATCAATCCTTACTATCATGCCAATCTTTTGCTTCGTGATGGGGCATAAGCGCCGAGGGGACCGAAAAACCACGGCCCGCACGTTGGGTGAAGCGGCGGGCCGTGACTGCGACGATTACTGTGTGCGAGAGCGCGAGAGGGGCTAGCGCTTGCCGCGCTTGGCAAGGCGGTGCTCTACCTTGGCGACGACGTGGATGAGCGGAATCGTCACAACCAGATAGTAGAGTGCGGCGCAAATGTAGGGTGTGATGTTGCCCGTGGTGGCCGTGAGGTTTTTGGAGAACAGCATGAGTTCCATGACGCCGACGCTCGAAAGCAGCGACGTGTCCTTGTAGAGCATGACAAACTCACTGGTCATCCCCGCATCGCGCGCATTTGTAGGGCGGGGGTTTTGTTATTTCGAATTAACCGTGCGCTGGTCCTTGCAAGTTTTTAGGGTGCTGAGACACTCGCAAGGTCAGGTGGCATATTAGGATGGTTGATAATACAGGGGCGCGACCGGATTCATCTGGGACGGTTTTTGCTCTTTTAAGGTTAGGTTTAGCGAGAAAGGTCGTTATATGTCGGGTACGACGAAGGAGAAGCTGGCTTTGATGCGCTATGTGGAGCTGCTCGAGGCCGAGGCCCTTGTTGTTTCCAAGCCGGATACTCTTTGCGACCAGCGCATCGAGTTTGCGACCGACGACTCGCGCCAGGTACGTCCGGGCACATTGTTTGTCTGCAAGGGCCGTGCGTTCAAGCCCGAGTATCTGGTCTCGGCGATTGCCGAAGGCGCCGTGGCGTACGTGTCCGAGGTTGATTACGACGTCGATATTCCCGCTGTGATCGTCAACGATATCCGCCGTACGCTCGCTGTGGTGGCGGACGCCTATTACGGTCATCCCTCGGGCAAGGTGAAGGTCTGCGCTTTTACGGGCACCAAGGGCAAGTCGACCTGCAGCTTTTATCTGCGTGGCATTCTCGCCAACGAGGCTAAGCTCACGGGCCGTCATCGACCAGCCCTCAACACGGGTATCGAGTTCGATGACGGTATCGAGGCCGGTCCTTCTAAGCTAACGACCCCCGAGTCCTTCCTTTTGCAGTCGCGTATCGCACATGCCGCCGAGGCGGGCGCTCCGTGGCTGGTCATGGAGGCGTCGAGCCAGGGCCTCAAATACGAGCGTACGGGCAAGATTGACTTTGAAGTGGGCGCCTTTACCAATATCGGTGAGGACCATATCTCGCCGATCGAGCACCCCACGCTCGAGGATTACTTTGCCAGCAAGCTCAAGATTTTTTCGCAGAGCCGCTTTGCCGTGGTCAACCTCGATATGGACCACGTCGACCGCGTGCTCGAGGCGGCGTCCCGCTGCGAGCGCACGGTGACGTTCTCGCTGACCGATGGACGCGCCGACGTGCGTGCGTTGGCCATTCGCAACGGCGATTGCGGCGTGATCGCCACGGTCCGCACGCCGCGCTTTACGCGTGACATCGTGATCCCCACGCCCGTCAAGTTCAACGTGTCCAATGCGCTTGCCGCTATTGCCTGCGCCGAGGCCCTCGGCATTTCCGAAGAGGGCATCGTCCATGGCTTTGAGGGCGTCTTTGTTCCCGGTCGCATGGAGCTCTATCCGTCTGCATCGGGCAAGATTTTGGGCGTCGTTGACTATGCGCACAACGGCATGAGCCTCGAGACGCTTTTGCGCGACCTGCGCGAGAACTATCCCGAGCGCGAGCTGGCGGTTGTCTTTGGTGCAACGGGAGGCAAGGGTGTCGATCGCCGTACTACGATGGGTATCGCTGCCGGCAAATACGCCGATCGCATCGTGATTACCGAGGATGACCCGGGCCCCGAGGACGTCGAGGACATCTGCGCCGAGATTGCGCGCAATGTCCAGGCGCAGGGAAACGATAACTGGCAGATCGTGTGCGACCGCGCCGCCGCTATCGAGACGGCCGTGCGCGAGACCGACCGCCCCGCTGTGGTTATCGTGACCGGCAAGGGCGAGGAGGAGTGCATGCTGCGCAAGAACGGACCCGAGCCCTGCGAGCGTGATGGCTCGGTTCTCAAGCGCATCCTTGCGGCGTACGACGCCTAAGCGCCGCTGCCTTTAGGATGGCGTTTGCGAATCATCGACGCCCGATGATGCGGTGCCTCTCAAGCGTGTTCACCTTAGGGAAAACGCGGTACCAAGATTAAGTCTTTTCTACGTAATAAATGGAGTGACCATGTCCCACAACACCCTGCCGACCGTTGCCGAGCTTTCGGGCGAGATGCGCGAGCGCCTTGCCAAGGTCAAGTACGTCTTTACCGATCTGGACGCCACGATGCTCGCGCCCGGCTCGTGCGTGCTGCGCGACAACGACGGCAATCCCTCGACCAAGCTCGTCGAGGCCGTCGTGGCGCTTGCCCGCGCTGGCATCCAGGTAATTCCCACCTCGGGTCGCAACCGCACCATGATCCACGAAGATGCCCGCGTGCTCGGCCTCAACTCCTACATTGGCGAGATGGGTGGCCTGGTCATGTACGACCTCAAGGCCAACGACTGGGAGTATCTGACCGGCGACATGCCTTACGACCCCGCCTGCGGCCTTACGCCGCACCAGGTGATTGAGCAGACCGGCGTGTGCGAGAAGATTCTCGCTCGCTGGCCGCACAAGATCGAGTACCACAACGACATGTCGACTGGCTATAAGTACCGCGAGGTTACCGTCGGCATGCGCGGCGATATTCCCGATGACGAGGCGCAGGCCATCCTCGACGAGGCCGGCTGCGGTCTGGTCTGGGCCTGCAACGGCCACTTGACTCATCTGTCCAAGCCGACGACCCTCGAGCTCGATCGCGTCGAGGACGGTCGTGCCTTTAACATCAATCCGTCGGGTCTCGACAAGGGCGTGGCGGTCGCGCGTTTCTGCGAGCATCTGGGCATCGAGCGCGACGAGACGCTGGCACTCGGCGATTCCGAGTCTGATTTCTACATGGCCGACCACGTGGGCACGTTCTGCCTGGTCGAGAACGGTCTGACCAGCGCCGGCGCGTCCGAGTTTCTTGCGTCCTGCGATAACGCCTTTGTCACACGTGGCAGGATCGTTGACGGCTGGGCGGCGACGGCGGAGCTGCTCGTCGCGGCCCGTTCATAGCGCGGTGCCGTTACGCTTGGCCATATCTTTTCGAGAGAGAATCTGGTGAGGTAATGTCCGATATCGAGAATCTGGCCGGTGATACGCGCCCCATCGGCGTGTTCGACTCGGGCCTGGGCGGCTTGACGGTTGCGCGCGCGATTGCGACGGCGCTTCCGCACGAGTCCGTCTACTACTTTGGCGATACCAAGCGCTGCCCTTACGGCACCCGCACCGAGGACGAGGTGCGCTCGTTTGCGCTACAGGCGGGGCGATGGCTTTCGAGACACGACGTCAAGATCATGGTCATCGCCTGTAATACGGCGACGGCAGCGGCGCTTCGTCTGGCTCAGCAGGTGCTCGATGCCCCCGTGATTGGCGTAATTGCGCCGGGCGCGCGTGCCGCCATCAACAGCACCCGCACGCGCCGTGTGGGCGTGCTCGCCACCAACCTCACCATCCGCTCGGGCGCCTACACGCGCGCCATCCAGGACTTGGATGCCGGCGTGGACGTGTATGGCTGCCCTGCCTCGAGCTTTGTCGAGGTTGTCGAGCACGAGCTCGCCTCGGGTGCGCATCTGCAGGAGCAGTGGCTCGAGAACGAGGATATTTTTGATACGCCAGCCGTTCGCGCGCTGGTCAACGCCACAGTCGAGCCACTGCACGATCGTGGCATCGATACCGTGGTGCTCGGCTGTACGCACTTTCCGTTGCTGGTGGGCCCCATCCGTCATGCGTTGGGGCCCGGGGTGCGCGTGGTGAGCTCCGCCGAGGAGACCACCCGCGAGCTGACCGATATCCTCACGCGCCGTGAGCAGCTGGCGGGCAACACCGCCGAGCCGCAGCATCGCTTTGCCACCACGTCCGACAACATTGCCGAGTTTGCGGTGGCGGGCAGCTTTATCTTTGGCCAGCCGCTCAAAAGCATCGAGCATGTCGATATCGACGAACTCGGTTAGGCACGCAATGTCGCCGGAGTCTTCGCCACTCTTTTGCCGAAAGGATAGTTCCATGGAATATATGCAGGTCAACCGCGCCAACGGCCGCGCCGCAAACGAGCTGCGTCCCGTTAAGCTCACTCGCGGCGTCATGAAGCACGCCTACGGCTCGTGCCTGGCAGAGTTTGGCGACACGCGCGTGCTGTGCGCCGCCACCATCGAGGAGGGCGTTCCGGGCTGGCGCAAGGGCGCCAAGGCCGGTTGGGTAACGGCGGAATATGCGATGCTGCCGGCGTCGACCGGCAAGCGCTGCAAGCGCGAACATGCCAACCGCAAGGGCCGTTCCATGGAGATCGAGCGCTTGATCGGCCGCAGCCTGCGCACCGTTGTCAACATGAAGGCGCTCGGCGAGTACACCGTTACCGTTGACTGCGATGTGATCCAGGCCGATGGCGGCACGCGTACGGCGAGCATCACCGGCGCCTGGGTGGCGCTGCACGACGCCCTTGCCATGTGGGTCGAGGCGGGCAAGCTCGAGCGCATTCCGCTTACCGGTCAGGTTGCCGCTATTTCCATGGGCGTCGTCGACGGCAACACCCTGCTCGACTTGGATTATTCCGAGGACAGCCACGCCGAGGTCGACATGAACCTCGTCGCCACCGACTCCGGCGAGATGATCGAGCTCCAGGGTACCGGCGAGCAGGCGCCCTTCGACCGCAAGCGTCTCAACGCCCTGCTCGATCTGGGCGACAAGGGCATCGCCGAGCTCATCGAGCTTCAGCGTCAAGCCCTCGCCTAACCTGCCAAAAGGGGATGTTGATTTTGGCAGGTTTAATCTGCGAAAACGCCGAAGTATAAGACTGCCGTTGATTGAGAGGGGAGAGGCCGAGGCCCTCGTCGTCCTCTACACGGCATTGCTATAAGAGACAAGGAGGCCAGCTATGGCACTTGAGAAGATTGACATCGACACCCTCGACCCGGCGGCGACCATTGTTGTGGCCACGGGTAACGCCCATAAGCTCACCGAGATCGAGGCCATTTTGGGCAAGGTCATGCCCGAGGTGCGCTTTGTGGCGCTCGGCCAGCTGGGCGATTTTGAGGACCCCGAGGAAAACGGCACGACGTTTTTGGAGAACGCCATCATCAAGGCGCAGGCTGCGGTCGAGGAGACGGGCCTTATGGCCATCGCCGACGATTCCGGCTTGGTCGTCGATGCGCTGGACGGCGAGCCGGGTGTGTATAGCGCGCGTTATGCGGGCGTACACGGCGATGATGCCGCCAACAATGCCAAACTTCTCGTTAATCTGGAAGGCGTGGCAGACGAGGATCGCACCGCACGCTTTATGAGTGTCGTTGCGCTCATCGACCAAGACGGCCTGGTCACCTATGGCGAGGGCGCCTGCGAGGGCGTTATCGCACACGAGGGCCGCGGCGACCACGGCTTTGGCTACGACCCGCTGTTCCTGCCGGTCGATACGCCGGGCAAGACTATGGCCGAGCTCACAGCGGACGAGAAGAACGCCATCAGCCATCGTTTCCATGCACTCGAGCACCTGTCCGCCAAACTCACGGGCGAGGAGTAGGCCGTGCGTGCGGTGGTGCAGCGCGTGCTCAACGCCGGTGTGACGGTCGACGGCGAGTGCGTGGGCCGCATTGGGCGCGGCTATCTGGTATTGCTGGGCGTGGGCCATGGCGATACGCGTGCCGAGGCCGATAAACTATGGGGCAAGCTCCGCGGGCTGCGTATCAACGAGGACGAGAACGGCAAGACTAACTTGGCGCTTGCCGATGTCGACGGCGAGGTGCTCGTGGTGTCGCAGTTTACGCTGTTTGCCGATTGCCGCCACGGCCGTCGTCCGTCGTTTACGGATGCTGGCGCGCCCGATGTCGCCAACGAGCTTTATGAGTACTTTCTGACGCTCGTCGCCCAGGACGTCGACCACGTGGCGCACGGCATCTTTGGCGCCGACATGAAAGTCGACCTGGTCAACGACGGCCCGTTCACCATTGTCCTCGATACCGACAATCTGTAAGTAGCCTAATTAGCTACTTGCGTGGGGTTGTAACAGGGTGCTATAGTATTAGAGTTTTGTCTATCTTAGGGGTATTATCCCCTTTTTGAATTGCACCTTCTGGAGGCCCTGTTCATGGAAGAGATGGAAGTCAATTACGTCGACGACATCCACGAGAAGCTGACCGATATGGTGGGCGATCGCGTCAAGGTGAAGGCCAACATGGGCCGTACCCGCGTTGTCGAGCGCATGGGTACCATCAAGAGCGTCCACCCGGCTGTCTTTATCGTCGAGGTTGACGAGCGCCGCGGCCGCAAGTCGCGTCAGTCCTACCAGTACATCGACGTCCTTACCGGTCAGGTTGAACTGTTCGACCCCGAGAGCGGCGAGCACATCTTTACTCCGCTCGGCAACCAGCTCGAGGAGCATTAACGGTGACCGATCGGTCCCTCATCCTTACTGCGCCGGCAAAGATTAACCTCTACCTGGGGGTTCATACCGAGCGCGATACCCGCGGCTACCACAAAGTCGATTCCCTGATGGCAGCTGTCGGCCTAGCCGATACCGTGACGGTCACGCCGGCGCAGGCGTTGACCGTCCAGACGGTTCCGGCATCAGATTTTCCCATGCAAAAGAATACTGCCTACCGCACCGCCGTCGCCATGGCCGATCATTTCGGGCGCGAGGCAAATGTGTGCGTGACGATTGAGAAGCGCATCCCGCTGTGCGCCGGCCTGGGCGGCCCCTCGACGGATGCCGCGGCGGTTATCGTTGCCCTGGCTGAGCTGTGGGGCATCGACCGCACTGATCCTGCGCTGGATGAGATTGCGCGTGGCATCGGCGCCGACGTGCCGTTCTTTTTGCATACGAGCCCCGCATTCTACGTGGGTGGGGGAGACGTTCTGGCAACTGAGTACCCCGCGCTTCCTGTGACGCCCGTTGTGCTGGTCAAGCCGCGGGAGGCGAGCGTTTCTACAATTGAGGCCTATCGACGTTTTGACGAGGCCCCGGTGCCCGCGACTGCGCCCGGTGCCATTGCATCGGCTCTTAGCGTGAGTGATGCAAAGATGGCGTATTCGCTCATCCATAACAACTTGGGCGTCATTTCTGCTTTGATGGAGCCGCAGATCCAGGCGGTTCTCGACTGGCTGAGCGAACAGGAGGGAACCGTTGCCGTGGACGTGTGCGGGTCGGGTGCCTGCTCGTTTGCCATTTGCGACACCGCCGCCACGGCCGAAAGGCTTGTCGACGCCGCCCAGCAAAATGGCTGGTGGTCCTGCGCGACTGAGCTTATTCCCAAAACGGTTCAAATCGACGCGCCAAAGAAATAAAAATTTCTCTAGCACGCAGCGAAAATCTTTGTTACTATAGTCGAGCTAACGGGTTGTGGCTCAGTTTGGTAGAGCACTGCGTTCGGGACGCAGGGGTCGCTGGTTCAAATCCAGTCAACCCGACCAGAGCATGAGGAGGGACCGCTTCTTGCGGTCCCTTTTTTTAGCTATTGTTGTGATACCGCGATACCCGCGGTATACTCATTCGAGCTTGTCTCGCTGTTTTGTGGAGGTCTACATGTTTGGACTGAGGGCTCCTGAGCTCATCATTATTCTCGTCGTTGTCCTGATTATCTTCGGGCCCAAGAACCTGCCGAAGCTCGGCAAGTCCCTCGGCTCTACCGTCAAGAATATCCGCGAGGGTATGGAGGGCGACGATAAGGACGAGACCAAGCAGGCCGAGGACGTTGTGGTCGAGGAGTCCGAGGAGGACAAGAAGATCGCAGAGCTCGAGGCCCAGCTCGCCGCCGCCAAGAAAAAGAAGGCAGAGGACGGCGACGCGGACGCAGAGTAGTCCCATCCCTTTGGGGTGAGCACCTGACCGGCTTGCCCGCAGGCTAGCCGGTCTTTTTCGTTATGTTGACAGTTGATTGTTACATCATAGTTGGGGAGATATCCGTATGGACGCAAGCCAGATCGTACTGACCGCTGAGGGCCGCCAGAAGCTCGTCGAGGAGCTCGCTTGGCGTGAGGGCGATTACGCCAAGGAGATCGTCGAGGACATCAAGGAAGCCCGCGCGTTTGGCGACCTTTCGGAGAACTCCGAGTACGATGCCGCCAAGGACAAGCAGGCTCAGAATGCTGCCCGCATTGCCGAGATTCAGGCTATTCTCGCCAACGCTCAGGTTGCTGCCACCACGGGCGATCTGACCGTCTCCATCGGTTCCACCGTTTCGCTGATTGATCCCAACGGTGAGGTCATGGAAGTCACGCTCGTCGGTACCACCGAGACCAACTCGCTCGAGCACAAGATCTCCAACGAGTCCCCGGTCGGCCACGCCATCATCGGCCACGGCGAGGGCGACTCCGTCGAGGTCGTTACGCCTTCCGGCAAGACACGCGTCTACACCATCGCCAAGATCGCACGCTAGACCACGGTCCCGCGTAAAGGTATGTTTTCGCTCCCTGGGACCGAATCCTGGGGAGCGTTTTAGTTTGAGGAGCTAACTTATGGCAGAGAACCAGAACGCCGCCGAGCAGGCATCGACGCTCAACGACGAGCGCGCCACGCGCCTGGCCAAGCGCGCCGCCCTGTTCGAGGCGGGCCAGAACCCCTATCCCGAGCACTCCGAGATCGAGGACTACGTTGCCGACATCGAGGCTAAGTATGCCGATCTTGCCGATGGCGAAGACACCGAGGACGTCGTGAAGATCGGCGGCCGCGTGGTCGCCAAGCGTGGTCAGGGCAAGATCATGTTCATCGTCGTGCGCGACGCAACGGCCGAGATTCAGCTGTTCTGCCGCATCAACGACATGGATGAGGCAGCCTGGAATACGCTCAAGGCCCTCGACCTTGGCGATATCCTGGGTGTGACCGGTGTGGTTGTGCGTACTCAGCGCGGCCAGCTCTCCGTCGCCCCTAAGAGCGCGACCCTGCTCTCCAAGGCCGTTCGCCCGCTGCCCGAGAAGTTCCACGGTCTCTCCGACAAGGAGACCCGCTATCGTCAGCGCTATGTCGACCTGATCGCCAACGACGATGTCCGCGAGACCTTCCGCAAGCGCTCGCAGATCCTCTCCACCTTCCGTCGCTTTATGGAGTCCGACGGCTACATGGAGGTCGAGACCCCCATCCTGCAGACCATTCAGGGTGGCGCTACGGCTAAGCCGTTCATCACGCACTTTAACGCTCTCGATCAGGAGTGCTACCTGCGCATTGCTACCGAGCTGCACCTCAAGCGCTGCATCGTCGGTGGCTTTGAGCGCGTCTTCGAGATCGGTCGTATCTTCCGTAACGAGGGCATGGACCTCACCCACAACCCCGAGTTCACCACGATGGAGGCCTACCGTGCCTTCTCCGATCTCGAGGGTATGAAGGCGCTCGCCCAGGGCGTCATCAAGGCTGCCAACAAGGCCATCGGCAACCCCGAGGTCATCGAGTACCAGGGTCAGACCATCGATCTTTCCGGTGAGTGGGCAAGCCGCCCCATGACTGATATTGTCTCTGACGTGCTCGGCAAGAAGGTCACCATCGACACGCCTGTCGAGGAGCTTGCTGCCGCCGCGCGCGAGAAGGGCCTGGAGATCAAGCCCGAGTGGACTGCCGGCAAGATCATCGCCGAGATTTACGATGAGCTGGGCGAGGACACCATCGTCAACCCGACCTTCGTGTGCGATTACCCCATTGAGGTCAGCCCGCTCGCCAAGCGTTTTGAGGACGATCCGCGTCTGACCCACCGCTTTGAGCTGGTCATCGCCGGCCACGAGTACGCCAACGCATTCTCCGAGCTCAACGACCCGGTCGACCAGGCTGAGCGCTTTGCCGCCCAGATGGCCGAGAAGGCCGGCGGCGACGATGAGGCCATGGAGTATGACGAGGACTACGTGCGCGCCCTCGAGTACGGTATGCCTCCCGCGGGCGGCATTGGCATCGGTATCGACCGCGTGGTCATGCTGCTCACCAACCAGGCTTCCATCCGCGATGTCCTGCTGTTCCCGCACATGAAGCCCGAGAAGGGTTTCCAGTCCGGTGCCGCTGCCGCCAAGGCTGCCGAGGCCGGCAACGCCGCGAGCCCGTTCGTTAAGTCGCTCAAGCCCACGCTCGATTACTCCAAGATCGCCGTTGAGCCGCTGTTTGAGGAGTTCGTCGATTTCGATACCTTCTCCAAGAGCGATTTCCGCGCTGTGAAGGTCAAGGCATGCGAGGCCGTCAAGAAGTCCAAGAAGCTGCTGAACTTTACGCTCGACGACGGTACCGGTGCCGACCGCACCATCCTCTCCGGCATCCACGAATACTATGAGCCCGAGGACCTGGTCGGCAAGACCCTGCTTGCCATCACCAACCTGCCACCGCGCAAGATGATGGGCATCCCCAGCTGCGGCATGCTCATCAGTGCCATCCACGAGGAGGAGGGCGAGGAGCGCCTCAACCTGATCCAGCTCGACGCCTCCATTCCCGCCGGCGCAAAGATGTACTAATTGGTTCCGCCGTTCTACCGAACGGCGGACCAGCCGACGCTGCGCGCCGCCCAGGGCGACAATTTGTCATTCAAAAGGCAAGGCATGACCAGAAGGTCTATGCCTTGCCTTTTTCATGCCAACTTGTTCGCCCTGGACGTCGCTCGCTGGCGTTGCCAATACATCGACGTTGTCGGAGTGGTCATTGGGGACGTTCATAAACGACTAGTCATTCAAGAACGTCCCCAATGACTACCCAATGGCTATTGCACGCATGGCTCGCATGACAGCCGTCTCTTTTATGTTTCCTTTAGCCGTCGCTGTCTAGGATGGGGGTTAGTCGATAGGAAGGGAGCACCGGGATGGACGATGCGAGCGAGCGCGCAATCGAAGAGGACATGCTCGATCAGTTCAATTACTTTGATGATGAGGACGAGGAGCTGATCGACCGTCGCGAGCCAGCGCCGCTTGATTCCTTTGATCTGGTCGATGAAGAGACTGATGAGGTTGAGGACGAATCAACGGAGTCCCCACAGTCTTCGCGCCTTAACTCGCTGCTTTCGAGAGCCCCCATGCACCACGGCGTTCGTGCCGGCGCGCTCTATATGAAAACTGACTGGCACCAGATCGTGACGGCAGGCGATGAACTTGCCGTCGATGCGCCGCTCACCGATAAATCATCCATCGTCTGCCGCACCGGTATGCTTATGCTCGCGAGTGGAACGGGTGCCTGGCGCGTACGCGATACCATGAATCGAGTCGCCGCCGTACTCGGTGTCACCATCCATGTTGACTTAAGTCTCCTGTCGTTTGAGTGTACTTGCATCGAAGATGGCCACTGCTTTAACGAGGTCGTCAGTCTGCCGACAACCGGCGTCAACACCCATCGCATTTGGATGATGGAGAGTTTCCTCAAGGAAATCGAGACCTATGGTCGTCGCTTCACGGTGCACGAGTATCACGAGATGCTCAAGACCGTTGAGAGTTCAAAACCTGATTACGCGCCCTGGCAACAGGGCCTTGCGGCAGCCTGCGCCTGTGGCGCCTTTGTCTTTTTACTTGGTGGCGGTCCCATTGAGATGGCATGCGCGTTCGTGGGCGCGGGCGTCGGCAACTTTGCCCGCTCCCATATTCTCAAGCAAGGCCTTGGTCAGTTCAGCGCTTTGACGCTCGGTGTCGCACTGGCCTGTATCTCATATTTGCTGGCATTGCTCGGCCTCGCCCAGGTTGTTCCGGGTGCAATGTCGCACCAAGAAGGCTATATCGGCGCCATGCTCTTTGTGATTCCTGGCTTTCCGCTTATTACGGCAGGTCTCGACATCGCTAAGCTCGACATGCGAAGCGGTATCGAGCGTCTTTCGTATGCTGTGTCGATTATTGTGATGGCGACCCTCGTAGGTTGGATGGTTGCCGAGTGTGTGGGACTGGCGCCGGACGACTTTGCCCCATTGGGCCTTTCGCCGCTTGCCCTTACGCTCCTGCGCGTGGTGATGAGCTTCGTTGGCGTATTCGGCTTCTCGGTGATGTTCAACAGCCCGGTAAAGATGGCCGCGGCAGCTGGGTTGATCGGCGCCGTGTCCAATACCCTGCGTCTGACCCTTGTCGATGCGCCGACGATGATTCCCTTCCTGGGCCTCAGCACGGGAATGCCTCTCGAGGCAGCAGCGTTTATCGGCGCGCTGGTATCGGGTCTGCTGGCAAGCTTGGCCGAAGTCAAGCTCACCTACCCGCGCATCGCCCTCACGGTGCCTTCGATTGTCATTATGGTGCCCGGTCTGTATCTCTATCGCTCTATGTATTACATGTGCACCTTCGACACAGTCAATATGCTCGGCTGGTTTGTGCGCGCAGTGCTCATCGTAGCGTTTCTGCCCGTTGGGCTGGGTGTGGCGCGTACGCTCACCGACCCTCGCTGGCGCTACACCAGCTAATTGGTACAAGGGGGACAGGTTACTTTGCACCAAATGAGTTGCGGTGAAATAGGGACTGAATTGCTGCTTAAAGGGTCAAAACAGTCCGTATTCCACTGCAACTTATGGGGTCGGGGGATTATCGGTGCCCTGCATCTTCATAAACTCAACGCTTACGAAGCGTTTGCTGTTCGTGTTAGGGTAGTTCCACCACATAAGTAGTCGCAGACGCACGTACCACGGGCGGGCGAGATGAAGTCCCAGTAACTCCATCTCGCCCGCCCGTTTTTGTTGGCGGCGCCGCGGCGCAACACAGAAAGGACCATGCCCTTTATGCCTATCAATAAACGAGAGAGCCTGCTGTTTACCTTTATCATGTGCTTTTGCATGGTGCTCTGGATGAGCATCTACAACGTTGCCTTGCAGCATAGGGCCATCAACGGCGAGGTCATTGCCGCCGCGTGGCTCGGCTTCCCCGTTGCCTACATTTTTGCCATGTGCTGCGACTGGTTTGTTGCCAGCCCCCTTGCCAAGGGTTTCGCTTTTAAATTCCTGGTCACGCCGGGGTTGCTCGCTTTGTCTTCCGACGCGCCTTCCCCATGGGAACCGTCTTTGAAGAGCAGCATATGGAGCTCGTACGTATGCCGGGCGCTCCCGCTGCCGATGTCGACGATGACGATGCCGAGAGCATGGACGCCGAGCCCGCCTCTAGGCAAGAGCCTCTAACCTAGAGCGCCCGCCGCACCCGGCGATTCCTTTTTTGTAGACGTTGTCGTATGGCTGCACGCGGAAAAGGCCACAGCGGTTAACATATACTCCATATGGGTAAAGAGACCAAAGCGCCGCCACGAGTGGCGCTTTGCGTTTGAAAAACTAGCTCGTCTAAGAGGAACTAGCATGTTGGACCGTTTTACCGATCGCGCGCGCAAGGTCATGTCCATGGCCAAGCAGGAGGCGCTCGATCTTCACTCAAATAAGGTGGGTACCGAGCATCTGCTGCTCGCGCTCGCCAAGGAGGACGAAGGCATTGCCGCCGAGGCACTGCGCTCACTCGATATCTCCTACGATGACATCATGGACACGCTCAAGGAGGTCCAGACCACCGTTCCCGAGCCCAGCGAGGAGACCGAGGCAGCTAAGCTCGCTTTTACGCCGCTCGTCATCAGCGTGATGGAGCGTTCCTTCCGCGTGGCGCGCGAGAACAACCAGACCTATGTGTCGACCGAGCACCTGCTCATCGGTATCGTCGAAGAGGGCAACGGCATGGCCATGGACATTCTCATGCGCCTGGGTGTTTCGTCCGCTTCCATTAAAAAAGCCATCGAGAAGCTTACCGCCAAGGATCAAGACAAGAAGCGCCCGCTCGCCGGTGCCGGTGCCGGGCGTCCCGGTGCAGGCCTGCCGTTCTTTAGCGGCTCGGACGCCTCACAGCAAAAGGGGGACGGCACCGACACGCTCAAGCAGTTCGCCACCAACCTTACGCAGAAGGCGCGCGACGGCGAGCTCGACCCGGTGATCGGTCGCGAAAAGGAAGTCCAGCGCATGATGGAGATCCTTTCGCGCCGCACCAAGAACAACCCGCTTATCTTGGGTGACCCCGGCGTGGGCAAGACGGCCATCGTCGAGGGCCTGGCGCAGCAGATCGCTGCCGGCAACGTGCCCGAGAACCTTATGAACCAGAACATCTGGACGCTCGACCTGCCGGGTCTTGTCGCGGGCGCCAAGTATCGCGGTGAGTTTGAGGAGCGTCTCAAGAACGTGATCCAGGAGGCAACCGAAGCCGACGACGTCATCCTGTTTATCGACGAGATGCACACCATCATCGGTGCCGGTTCTGCCGAGGGATCCATCGATGCAAGCTCCATGCTCAAGCCCGTGCTCGCGCGCGGCGCTTTCCAGATCATCGGTGCCACCACGGCCGAGGAGTTCCGCAAGTACCTCACCAAGGACCCGGCCTTCGAGCGCCGCTTCCAGACCATCGATGTTGAGGAGCCAAGCGTCGAGGACACGGTCAAGATCCTGACCGCGCTCAAGCCGCGCTACGAGGAGCACCACCACGTGCGCTATACGCAGGGTGCCATCGAGGCTGCCGCGAACCTCTCCAACCGCTACATCCAGGATCGCTTCCTGCCCGATAAGGCCATCGACCTCATCGACGAGGCCGGCGCCCGCGCCCGCATTGCCGCCAACCGTGCGCCTGAGCCGGTGCGCGAGGCCGAGCATCGCGTGGAGGAGCTCAAGGCTGCCGCGCAGGAGGCCACCGAGGGCGACGACATGAACAAGGCCGCCGAGATTACCGAGCAGCAGAAGGCTGCCGAGATTGAGCTCGCCGAGGCCAAGGCAGCTTGGACGGCCGAGCTCGACGCCAGCCCGCTCACCATCGATGTCGCCCAGGTTGCCGACATCGTGTCCGTGACCTCGGGCGTGCCGGTGTCTTCGCTCACCGAGAGCGAAAGCCGTCGTCTGTTGCAGACCGAAAGCGTGCTCAAGACCCGCATTATCGGCCAGGATGAAGCTGTCGAGGCCGTGGCCAAGGCAGTGCGCCGCAGCCGCTCGCCGCTCAAGGACCCGCGTCGTCCCGGCGGCAGCTTCATCTTCTTGGGTCCTACCGGCACAGGCAAGACCGAGCTCGCCAAGACGCTCGCCGAGTACCTCTTTGGCAGCAAGGACGCGCTCATCAGCTTCGACATGTCGGAGTTTGGCAGCGAGTTCGAGGTCTCCAAGCTTATCGGTAGCCCCCCGGGCTACGTGGGCCACGACGAGGGCGGTCAGCTCACCAAGGCCGTTCGCCGTCACCCGTACTCGGTCGTGCTGTTCGACGAGATCGAGAAGGCGCACCCCGATATCTTCAACATCTTGCTGCAGGTGCTTGAGGAGGGTCGCCTGACCGATAGCCAGGGCAAGACGGTCGATTTCCGCAACACCGTGATCATCATGACGTCCAACGTGGGCGCCCGCGAGATTGCGCAGGATGCGAGCGTTGGCTTTGGCACCACCGGTGAGCAGGGTCTTACCTCGAGCGAGATTAAGGGCCGTGCGATGGGCGAACTCAAGCGCCTGTTCCGCCCCGAGCTGCTCAACCGTATCGATGACATCGTGGTGTTTCAGAAGCTTTCGGGCGAGAACCTGACCAAGATCGCTCACCTGCTGGTGGACGACTTGCGTCAGCGCCTGATTGCCAACGGCATGAACATCAAACTCACCGATGCGGCCTACGACAAGATCGTAGCCGAGGGTACCGACCTCACCAACGGCGCACGTCCGCTGCGCCGCGCCATCCAAAAGCTCATCGAGGATCCGCTGTCCGAGGAGCTGCTGGCCGGCGAGTGGGGCAGCGGCGATACCGTCCTATGCGACGTGGCCGACGGCAAGTTCGTCTTTAGCCACGGTACGGGCGAGATTCCAGCGCCGCGTCCGGCAGGTGCGCTTGGGGGCGATACCGCTCCGGAAGCGCCGCACACCGGAAACGCCGCGCCTGTGAGCAGTGGCGTAAGCTCGGGCCCCGGCGGCATGATGCAAGCCGGTTCCGGCGCGCTGTAGGGCGTGACAAAACCTTGTGTCCACGAGGGCGTTCCAAAGGAGCGCCCTTTTTTCTGTTGGAAAGGCCCTCGTTCAAAGTAAATCTCATTAAACATACCAACGGTGTATGCATAAGCGTTGATCAAGCGTTGAAGTTGGTTGAAGGGTCCAACGTCCCTTCGGCGCGGTCCGTCTACCTGCTTTATCTTAATAAAGTGGCGTTTCTCCGCCGTTAGCCGATGATGCGAGAGCGCTCGGCGTTTTCGACTGGTTTATGCAAACGAAGTCTGGGAATATACAAGGCGCATGTCTTATTGTCTAACCAGTTGCGCCAAGGAGGCACCATGGACTACAAGATCACCGGCTATGAGCCCGCCCAGCTGTTCCATTTCTTTGAGGAGGTCAGCGCGATCCCCCGTGGGTCTGGCAACGAGAAGGGCATCAGCGATTTCCTGGTTGCGTTTGCCAAGGAGCGCGGCCTCGATGTGTACCAGGACGAGGTCTACAACGTCATCATTCGCAAGCCCGCATCTGCCGGTGCCGAGAATGCCCCGACCGTAATGCTTCAGGGCCACATCGATATGGTGTGCGACAAATTGGGCTCCGTTGAGCACGACTTTACGACCGATGGTATCGACCTGCTCGTCAAGGACGGCGTTCTCACCGCTAACGGCACCACGCTGGGCGCCGACAACGGTATCGCCGTTGCTCTGATGCTCACTGTTCTCGATGACGATTCGATTGTTCACCCCGCCCTGGAGTGCGTATTCACCACCGATGAGGAGACTGGCCTGGTCGGCGCCGAGACGCTCGACAAGTCCCAGATTAGCGCCCGCACCATGATCAACCTTGACTCCGAGGAAGAGGGCGTTGCCACCGTCAGCTGCGCCGGCGGCGTCGTCGTTACCTACACCTGCCCGATCGCGCGCGAGCACAAGACCGGTAGTACCCTCACGTTCGACATCTCCGGCCTGCTAGGCGGTCACTCCGGCAGCGATATCCACCTGGAGCGCGGCAACGGCAACCTCATCATGGCCCGCATCATCGACCGCCTGATGGTTGCCGGCGAGCCCGCCATCGTTAGCTTTAACGGCGGCACCAAGGACAACGCCATCAACCGTGAGTGCAAGGCTGTTCTGGTCTACGCCGACCACGCTGCCGCCGAGGCCGCGGCCCAGATCGCAAAGGGCATTATCGCCGACGTCACTGCCGAGCTCGAGGTCTTCGACCCCGGCTTTACCTGCACTATCGAGATTGCCGACGACGCCGAGGTCGAGGCCATGGACGAGAAGTCCGCGCTTGCCCTCATCCGCGCCCTGCGTCTTGCCCCCAATGGCGTGATCCGCCGCAACGTTGCTACCGACGGCTCCGTCGAGGTTTCCTCCAACATCGGTGTGGTTGCCACTTCTGACGACGAGGTCAAGATCATGCTGTCCCCGCGTTCCTCGATCACCTCGCTGCAGAACGAGTTCAAGGACCGCCTGCAGACGCTGGCCGATGTCCTGGGCTTCGACGCCAAGTTTGAGTTCGAGTATCCCGGCTGGAGCTATGCCGAGCATTCACCGGTCCGCGACGTCTTTGTCGAGAGCTATCGCGAGCTCTTTGGCTCCGAGCTGCGCATCGAGTCCATTCACGCCGGCCTTGAGTGCGGCCTGTTTGCCGAGGCCCTGCACGGCCTGGACGCCATCGCCGTGGGCCCGACGCTCTCCGATGTCCACACCCCGGACGAGAGCATGGAGCTCGCTTCTGCCGAGCGCTTCTACGAGCTGCTCATCGACGTCCTCAAGCGCCTTGCCGCGTAAAGGTCGCCTTGGTTAAGCCGCTCTAAAACGGCTGGCTATGAAAACGGCCGCCTGGCGTAATGCCGGGCGGCCGTTATTCGTCACAGTGCGAGGATCCCAAGGTGCTCAAGCAGGATCTTAAGCCCGATGAGGACGAGTACGACGCCACCCACGATGGTGGCGGGTTTTTCGTAGCGCGCGCCAAAGGTGTGTCCGATCGCTACGCCGGCGACGGAGAAGATAAACGTTGTGACGCCGATAAGTGATACAGAGGGCACGATATCGACCGAGAGCGCGGCAAACGAGATGCCCACGGCGAGCGCGTCAATCGAGGTGGCGATGGCAAGGATTAGGTACTCGCCCAGGTCGATCTTTTCGGCATCCTTGCCGTCGCCTTCGTCCTCATTCTCGTCTTCGGTAAAGGTTTCCCACAGCATCTTGCCGCCGATAAAGGCCAAAAGGATAAAGGCGATCCAATGGTCGATGGGACCGATGATGCCCATGAACTGGCTGCCGAGTGCCCAACCGATTGCGGGCATGCCGGCCTGAAAGCCGCCAAAGAACAGGCCGAGCACAACGGCGACTTTAAGGTTGATCTTTTTCATGCCGAGACCCTTGCAGATGGAAACGGCAAAGGCGTCCATCGAAAGGCCAACGGCGAGCAACACGAGCTCTGCGAGTCCCATAGTCTGGCCCCCTCTCTGCGGGCGAACCCGATTACACGACCACTCCCTCATTTATATGAGACCCGATGCTACCACATGAGCAGCCAAAAGAGCCCCGTCCCAAATTGAACTGCACCCCAAAACCTGGACGGCTTAAATAAGAACTACGCCGCAAGGGACTGTCTCCGGAACTCCTCCGGGGTCAGTCCCTTCAGTTTAACCTGGCGCCTCCTCGT
>NZ_JBQHTS010000008.1:0-95747 GCF_052065595.1 Collinsella sp. HCP28S3_E12 | reverse complement strand
TCGAAGAGCCCGATCGCCGCCTTCCTGGCCTCGATGTCGTGCTTCACCCTCAAGTCGACACGCATAAAAAGCCTCCCATTTCTCATGTCCAAGAAATGGGAGGCAGTTCAAATTAGCTACAAGTGTGGGAAAAATAGCCCCGTTTCATACTTGCTGCTATCAAAAGTAGAGCGGATTACGGGGCAAGATTGGTGATGCCTGACCACAGCAAAAATGGCCTAAATAAAACCGCAGGTAGATGGTTTGTTGAAATTTGCAAATTACCGGAATGGATAGAGGTTGCCAATTCGGCCCCGTAATCCGGCAGGGTTTTGAAATGTTACAAACTTAGCATCAGCCCGAAATCCCATCTAAAGAAAAGTTGCGGTGAAATGGATCCTGTTTGGCCGTTGAAAGGGCTGATTCAGGAACTATTTCACCGCAACTCATCAGGAAGCCTGGGTGTCGGGACCGCTTGTCGCTAGTGGTTATGTGGGCAGTCGGCGCAGCAGCCACTGGTGGCGCTGGTGCTGGACCCGCCACTGCGCTGGTCGGTGTTGTAGAAACCGCTGCCGTCGAACTTAATGCCGCTGGCCGAGAACGTCTTGGATGCCGGGGCGCCGCAGCTGGGGCATACAACCTCGGGAGTCTCGGACATGGGGTGCTCAACCTCAAAAACGTTGCCGCAGCTCGTGCACTTATATTCGTAGCGCGCCATAATACTTCCTTTTCAGCACAAAGCGGGCAGATCGCTCTGCCCGCAAAAATTCAAACGTTTGTAACTGTACCCTATATCGAGGGTTTTATCACGCTTCGCCCCAGAATCTATGGGTGCTGCGCAGGAGCTTCGCAGTTTTCTCTTCGGCCTCCGCAACGTCTGCCTCTTGTGCCTGCCACGTCCAGTTGCCTGTGGCTACACCCGGCACGTTCATACGTGCGTCATCGCCCAGCCCCAGCACATCCTGCAGCGGCATCATCACCAGGGGGGCGTCGCTTGCGAGCGCGTCGCCCATCAGCTTGGCCGCCACCTCAGCACCGCTCGTCTCGTCGCCGCCTGCAAAGGAGCGCGTGCACCAGCCAGCGAGCGTCGAAGTGTCGTGCGTCGAGGTGTACAGGATTTTGTCCGTCGTGGGATGAATTCCGCAGCGAACGTCGTAGTCACTAAACTCCAGTACGTCCATGCCGGGAAAACCGCAGGTCGAAGCCATAGCGCGAACGCCAGGCGTCAGATAGCCCAGATCCTCGGCAATAAAATTGAGCGGACCCAGCTCGTCGTAGGCGGTCTGGAACAGGTCCTTGCCCGGACCAGCAAGCCAGCGGCCGTCGGCACAGGCTTTGCCAGCGGGAATGCTAAAGTAGTTGTGGAAGCCCAGGAAGTGGTCCAGGCGCACGCGGTCGTAGAGCGCGAACGCTCGGCGCAGGCGATCGAGCCACCAGCGATAGCCGCTCTCCTTCATGTGATCCCAGCGGAAGGTGGGGTTTCCCCACACCTGACCTTCGGGCGCAAAGTTGTCGGGCGGCGCGCCGGAGATCTCGATTGCCTTGCCGGTATCGGACAGCCAGAAGTTCTCGGGCTCGCTCCACGCATCTGCCGAATCGTCCGACACATACATCGGGATATCGCCGATGACCTCGATGCCCTTCTTGTGCGCATAGTTCATGAGCTCGCACCAAGCCAGGTCAAAGCGGTACTGCATGTAGGCCTGAAGCTCGGCCTCGTCGTGGAAGCGCTTGTCGTCGATCAGATGCTCGTTGTAGCGCGCGACATCTGCCGGCCAATTGTGGCGCGACTCGCCCTCAAAGTATTTCTTAACGGCCATGTAGACGCAGTACTTCTCGAGCCAATCGGCATTGCGATGTTTAAACGCGGTGTACAGCGGGTCGGCATCTTCGCCACCGTGGGCCTTCCAAGAAGCGAAGTCGGCGGCCAGCTCCTCGTGACTCTCGGGCAGCAGGTCGATGTTACCCGCAAAAGCCGAGGGTCCGGCATAGGGGGAGCGGAAGAAATCCGTCGGGTTGACGGGCAGGACCTGCCAGTAGCGCATGCCCATGGCGGCCAGGTGGTCGATAAAGCGGCGCGTGGGCGCGCCGATCGTACCCGGCTTGCCATCGTCAGTCGGCACCGAGGTAATGTGGCACACGACGCCCGCGCCATGATCGAGCGGCTCCTGCAGGCGCCTCTCGGCATGGTGATAGATGATCGAAGAGCCCAGCGGGTACAGGTCGAGCGTGACCGTACCGTTGTGGATCTCGCACTCGTGGCCGCTGATCACGTCACTCGCGCATTCACCGAGCGCTGGAATCGTCACGCGGTGCGAATTGCGCAGGCTGCGATTGACGATAACAGTCGCAGCCTCGCCGTCTTTGCCCGTGCGGGTGTAGGCTAGGACGTCGTCGTTAAGCGCGAAGGCCTTGATCTCGCCGTCAACCATAAACGGCAACGCGCGGCGCAGGGCGGATGCGTTCTTCACGATGGCCAACGTATCGAAATCGTGGAGCTGGTCCTTTGTCGGCAGGGTACGGCGGTTGCCCGGATCGGTGAGGCCCTCCAGGCCGTACTCATCGCCATAATAGATCGAGGGCACGCCGGGGAAGGTCATCTGCATGAGCGTCGCCAACCAAAAGCGCCTCTTGGCCAGGTCCATGGAGTTCTCGTCCAAGCGCCATTTGCTACGCTCGCTCTCGGGTAGCTGCGACTCGTCGGGACCACCGCCGAGCACCGAGATAATACGCGGACGGTCGTGGCTCGAAAGCAGATTGAGCGCGCAGGCCAGTGCCTCGCGCGGGTAGTTCTCACGCAGTGTCTCGATGTCCTCGGCAGCCTGATAGGCATCTCTGTAGCCCATCAAAAAGCCGATGACCATGTCGCGGAAGGGGTAGTCCATGGCGGAATCGAGTTCGGAGCCCTGCAGATAACGGCGCAGATGGCCATAGCTGATCTTGTTGGAGGCGTCCTCCCAGACTTCGCCGAGCAGCAGCGCATCGGGCTTCTCTTCGAGCACGGCGGCCTTGATATCGGCCAGGAAGTCATCGGAAAGCTCGTCGGCCACATCGAGTCGCCAGCCGTGGGTACCGGCGCGCAGCCACTTGCGAATGACGCCGTCCTTGCCCAGAAGCTTTTTACGCACGAGCTCGGAATTCTCGTTGAGGGCGGGCATGTTGCTCACGCCCCACCAGCAGTCATACGAACCGTCCTCGTGGAAGGTAAACGCATCGCGCCACGGGGAGTCCTCGCTCTGCCACGCGCCGACGCCGGGATAGTTGCCGTAGCGGTTAAAGTAGATCGAGTCGTCGCCCGTATGGTTGAAGACGCCGTCCAGGATGATGGAAATGCCGAGCTTCTCGGCCGCCTCGCATAGCTCCGTAAAGTCCTGCTCGGTTCCCAGAATCGGGTCGATCTTGGTGTAATCGGCCGTGTCGTAGCGGTGGTTGCTCGCGGCCTCAAAGATCGGGTTGAGGTAAATGGCCGTAAAGCCCAGCTCGGCGATGCGGGGCAGGTCATTTTGGATACCCTTGAGCGAGCCGCCGTAAAAATCCCAAGTCTTGATGGATCCGTCCTCGGCACGCTCGTACACGGGCGGCTCGTTCCAGTCCTCGACCATGCGACGCTGGATTCCCTTACGCGGTTTTTCGACCTCGGCCAGCGTGCGTTCGCGCCAGTTTTCGTCGCGGGCGTAGCGGTCGGGGAAGATCTGGTAGACCATGCCGTGCTCGTACCAGGTGGGACGGTTCTCGCGGTGCTTGTAGACGGTAATCTGGAAGGACGGAACCTCGGCGTAGTCGTATACAACGCCCTCGCCGCCGGTGCGACCCTGCGGCGCACCCAAGCGGACCTCGGACTGGCCTTCGATATTGCATATAAAGCTGTACCATACAAGACAGGGCTCGGCGCAGTTGAGCTCACCGGTAAAGATGCCATCGCCCTTGTGCTCCATGGGGATCAAGGTCTCTCCGATGCCGTCGACCCAGGTGCGCAGGGTGAGCGTTGCCTGGTTGGGGTCGGCATCCTCCAAAATCACCGAAAGCGAAACGGAAGTTCCAGTGGTCACAGCGCCAAAAGGAGTGCGAAACTGCGTCAGGCGGCTGTTGTGTATCAATCTCATAGTACGGTCCAGTTCTATACAATCATGGCCAGCGGGTCATGGTCTTAACGCACAGTGCATAAGTATATCCGTTGCACTTTAGTTGTATAAACTACAGTCGCTCACTATCGGCGAACGGTTGTCCTAGAAAATCGTTTTACCAACTATCTACAGAGAAGGGGCGCCCGGTTGGAGCGCCCCTTGTTTAGGGTTTTTATTAGGTTTTAGATCGTCTGTGGACTAGCGGCGCTTGCGGGTGGCCGTTGCCTTGCGGACGGAGGTCTTCTTGGTCGGAGCCTTTTCCTCGGCTGGAGCGGCGGGGGAGACCGGGGCCTTCTTGGCGGGTTCGGTCTTTGCCGTAGCCTTTGGAGCGGTCTTGACCTCGGCGGCCTTCGGTTCCGGCGCGGCCTCTACTGCGGGTTTGTCCTTGGCTTTAGCCTCTGCCTTGGGAGCGGCTGTCTTGGTCGTAGCCTTCTTGGCCGTTGTCGTGGCGCGCTTGCGTGTGGTGGTCTTGGCGGCCGACTTTGCCTCGACCGCTGCCTCGGCCTTGGTCTCGGAGGGCGCCTCCTCGACCTTGACGGCGGGCTTTGCAGCAGCCTTCGGGGTCGTCTTCGCGGCGGCCTTCGTCGTAGCAGCCTTGGTCGCCGGCGACTTCGTAGCCGTGGCCTTCTTGGCGGTTGCGGTCTTGGTTGCGGTCGTCTTCTTGGCAGCGGTCTTGGTCGCGGTCTTTGCCACGGTCTTAGCCTCGGCAGTGGTAGCCTCAGCGGTGGCCTCGGCCTTTACCTCGGGAGCGGCCTCGGCTTCGACGGCCTTCTTGGCAGCGGCGGTCGTACGCTTACGCGTGGTGGTTGCCTTGGCGGCGGTGGTTTTGCTCGTAGCGGCCTTCGTGGTCGTGGCCTTCTTAGCCGTCGTCTTGCGGGTCGTCGTCTTCTTGGCGGTAGGCTTCGCCGTGGGCTTTACCTCGCCGTCGTCAGTCGGCTTCTCCTCGGCCTTGGGCTCCTCGGCAGCAACCGGCTCCTTAACGGGTGCCGCAGGCTCGGCCTCGGCAGCAGCGGGCTCCTTAACGGGTGCCGCAGGCTCGGACTCAGCGGCAACCGGCTCCTCCACAGCCGCAGCAGCTTCCACTGCCACCGGCTCCTCCACAGCCGCCGCAGCCTCCACTGCCACCGGCCTCTTAATCTCTGGGTGCATAAAGAAGTACAGGTCCAGATACTTATCGGCCGAACGTGTCCAGCTAAAGTCCTGGCTCATGGCCTGCGTGACCAGCTGATCCCAGGCCTTGCGGTTATCCCAGAACAGGCGAGCCGCGCGGAACACCGCGTCGCCCATCTCGTCGCCGTTAAAGTGACTAAATGAGAAGCCCGTGCCCTCGCCGGTAAACTCGTTGTACGGTTGCACGGTGTCCTTCAGGCCACCGGTCTCGCGCACAATGGGCAGGGTGCCGTAGCGCATGGCGATGATCTGCGACAGGCCACAGGGCTCAAATTTCGAAGGCATCAGGAACATATCGGCGGCGGCGTACATGCGCTGCGAAAGTGCCGGGTCAAACTCGATACGCGCCGACATGGTGCCGGGGTATTTGCCCTGGAAGTAGCGCAGACCGTCCTCGTAGTCGCGGTCGCCGGTACCCAGCACGGCCACCTGAACGCCACCGGACAGGATGCGGTCGAGCGCGTACATGACCAGGTCCATGCCCTTCTGTCGCGTCAGGCGCGTGACCATCACCATAAGCGGGCGGTCGTCGCGAATCTCGAGCCCCAACTCCTCCTGCAGTTTGGCCTTACATACGGCCTTCCCCGCGCGGTCATCAACCGTGTAGTTGGCGGCAATGCGCTTGTCGGTCGCCGGATCAAACCCCACAACGTCAATGCCGTTGAGGATACCCTGCAGTGCGTAGGAACGCTCGCGCAGCACGCCGTCCAGGCCCTCGCCAAACTCGGGCGTCTGGATCTCGCTCGCATAGGTGGGGCTCACCGTGGTGATGGCATCGGCATAGTGCAGCGCGCCCAGCATATAGTTAATGCTGCAGGCGTCACAGCGCAACTGCGTGGCGGCTGCCGGAATATGCGCCATACCCAGTATGTCTTCCATCACGGTGTCGCTAAACTGGCCCTGGAACGCCACATTGTGGATCGAGAACACGGTCTTGACGCGGTCGTACAGCGGCAGGCCTTGGTAGAACTCTCGCAAGAACACGGGCGCCAGCGCCGTCTGCCAGTCGTTGCAGTGCAGGATGTCGCACTCAAAGCCTTCGGGCAGGTGCTGCAGGCTCTCGGTGATGGCCTTAGAGAAAAACGCGAAGCGCTCGCCGTCGTCAAAGAAGCCGTAGGGATAGTCGCGCGCAAAGTAGTGCTCGTTGTCCACGAACATATAGGTGACGCCGTCATGCTCGAGCTTCTCCAACCCGCAGTACTCGTTGCGCCAGCTCAGGCTCACGTAAAAGTCGGTAAAGTGCTCCATCTGCGCCTTGTACTCGTCCTTGATGGTGGCGTACTTGGGCACCATCACAATGACTTCGGCGCCAGCGCGTACAAGTGCCGCAGGCAGTGAGCCCGCCACGTCACCCAAGCCGCCGGTCTTAACAAACGGCGCGCACTCGGCCGAGGCAAACACGATCTGCATCTTTTTGCTGGTTTGTGCCATTATGTCTCCCATGTTGCAATTCGAGAATAGCCGCCTGGCGCTAACCGGGCGACTATTCTACAAGTTACGTGCGATTATGTGGTGCCAACGTTAACGAGCGATGGTGGTATCGGAAGTTAACGGAGCCTTGCCCAGCACCAGGATATTCTCGGGCGTACCGCGAAGCTCGGTGTTGGTGGGAACCACGTTGTTCTTGTCCAAGATGGCGTTCTCAACACGGGCGCCGCTCTTGATGATGCAGCTCTGGTTGATGATCGAGTTGGTCACCGAGGCGCCTTCCTCGATCACAACGCCGCGCGACAGAATCGAGTTGCGCACGGTGCCCTTGATGATGCAGCCGGCCGAGATGATCGAGTTGCAGGCGTGGCTGCCGGTCGCGTAACGCGAAGGCGGCACGTCGTGGGCCTTGGTCAGGATCGGGCGCTCGGGGTCAAAGAGCTGATCGGCCACGGTCTGGTCGAGCAGGTCCATGCTGCGACGATACAGCGACTTCTCGCTAAATACGCCCACGACCTCGCCCTTGTACTCATAGCTGCACACGTCGATGTTGCCAAAGTCGCCCTGGAGCGCCTCGAGCAGGTCCAGATAGTCGGCGGCCTGGTAGTGGTCGATAATCTCGAGCAGCGTCTCGCGGTTGACGATGCAGCAGTCCATAGAGGCGTTATCGCCGTACGCGACGCCGGAGCTTACGCCCGTCAGGCGGCCGTTCTCGTTGATATCGAGTTTGGTCTCGTCTTCGACGTTGTGCGTGGCCTTGCAGTACACCACGGTCATCTGGGCACCGGATTTCTCGTGCGCCTCGATAATGGTGTTGAGGTCCATGTTAAAGATGACGTTGGTACCCATCATCACAACATAGGGCTTGTCCGAGCGCTGGAACAGCGTCTTGTTGGAGATGATGTCGCGGAGCAAGAAGCGCATGCCGCCCTTGGTGGTGCCATACGCGTTGCCGGGCACCATGAACAGGCCGCCCTTCTTGCGGTCCAGGCCCCAGTCCTTGCCCGAGCCCACGTGGTCGATCAGCGAGCGGTAGTTGCCCGGCATGACAACGCCGACGGTCTTAATGCCGGCATTCATCATGTTGGACAGCGGAAAGTCGATCAGGCGGTAGCGGCCCAAAAACGGAACGGACGCGATGGGGCGATCCTTGAGCAGCACGCTGCCGTAGGTCGAAGAGTAGTTAGCGGTGATATAGCCGATGGCCTTGCGATTGATCATCGGATCATTCCCCCTTCCCGACAACGACGTCATTTCCAACGACGGCCGTATCCTTGGTGGTATCGACAGAGCCGAGCTTCACGCCCTCTTCGACCGTGGAGTTCTCGCCCAAAATAGCGCGGCAAATGTGCGCGCCGCTCTTAACGTGCGCACCCGGCAGCAGCACGGAGTCCTCGACCACGGCGCGCTCCTCGATGATGACATCGGTCGAAAGGATCGAGTGGCGAGCGGTGCCGTAGATCTTGCAGCCATTTGAGACCAGGCAGTCGTCCAGGCGACCGTCCGGGCCAATGTAGTGCGGCGGGCGCGTGGTGATGTTGGACATGATGGGGAAGCTCTTGTCAAACAGATCGAACTCGGGGTTGTTGCCCAGCAGGTCCATCGAGGTCTCGTGGAAGCTGGCGATGGTGCCAACATCCTTCCAAAAGCCGTGGAACTCGTAGCTGTACAGGCGCTTGTCCTCGCCGAGCAGCTTGGGGATGATGTCCTTGCCAAAGTCGTGGCTCGAGCGCTGGTCCAGAGCGTCCTCCTCGAGCGCCTTGATCAGCACGTCGGCCGAGAAGATGTAGATGCCCATGGACGCGAGGTTCGAATCGGGCTTCTCGGGCTTCTCCGTGAACTTGGTGATGCGGCCGTCCTCGGGGTCGGTGGTCAGGATGCCAAAACGGCTGGCCTCCTCCCACGGCACGGGCATAACGCTCACCGTGAGGTCGGCGTTGTTCTCAATGTGCGTCTTGAGCATCTTGCGGTAGTCCATGCGGTACAGATGATCGCCCGAAAGAATCAGGACGTACTTGGGGTCGTTGGACTTGATGTAGTCGAGGTTCTGCGTGATGGCGTCGGCCGTGCCCGCATACCATGCGCCACCGGTTTGCGTCTCGTACGGCGGCAGGATCGACACGCCACCGTCGCGGCTGTCCAGATCCCACGCCTCGCCAGAGCCCACGTAGGCATGCAGCAGATAGGGACGATACTGCGTCAGAACGCCCACCGTGTCGATGCCCGAATTGGAGCAGTTGGACAGCGAAAAGTCGATAATGCGGAACTTGCCACCAAAGCTAACCGCCGGTTTAGCGATCTTTTGGGTGAGTGCCCCCAATCGACTGCCCTGTCCTCCTGCGAGGAGCATCGCGATGCATTCTTTCTTACTCATCGAATTCTCCTTCTGTCATCGATGTTCCTAAACCCATTAGCGACGGGCGCGGCGCTCGGTCGCGCCCGTCGAGTAATGCCGTGCGGCAAAGGGAACTCGCGGCCTTTAGGCGTGCCAGATCTCGTCGCGGTACTCGCGAATGGTGCGGTCGCTCGAGAACCAGCCGCTCGAGGCGGTGTTGAGCAGGGCCTTGCGGTTCCAGGTCTCCTGGTCGCCATAGCTGCCCGTGAGCTTCTCCCATGCATCCACGTAGCTGCGGAAGTCTGCCATAACCAGGTCGGGGTCGTTGTTGTTCATAAGCTCGTTGTAGATGCTCTCAAAGTTGCCCGAAAGGCCGGCAAACGTGTTGTCCTTGAGCTCATCCATCACGAGGCCCAGACGTTCGCGATCATTGTTGAGCGTATCCCACGCAAAGTAGCTGTTCGATGCCCAGAGCTGCTCGACCTCGGGAGCGGTCAGGCCAAAGATCGCCTCGTTCTCGCGGCCGGCCAAATCGGCGATTTCGATGTTGGCGCCGTCGAGGGTGCCCAGCGTAATGGCGCCGTTCATCATGAGCTTCATGTTGGACGTGCCCGAGGCCTCCTTGCCAGCTGTGGAAATCTGCTCCGAAATCTCGGCGGCAGGGTAGATGAGCTGGGCGTTGCTCACGCGGAAGTTGGGGATAAAGCAGACCTTCATGACTTCGTTGACGCGCGGGTCGTTGTTGATGACCTCGGCCACCGAGTTGATCAGGCGGATGGTCTCCTTGGCAAAGGTGTAGCTCGAGGCAGCCTTGCCGCTAAAGATAAAGGTCGTCGGTGTTACGTGGAAGTTGGGATTGGCGATGCGGCGGTTGTAGATGTCCATCACCTTCATGATGTTCATGAGCTGGCGCTTGTAGGCATGGAAACGCTTTACCTGAACATCGAAGACGGTGTTGGGGTCAATAACCAGACCGGTCTCTGCCTTAACGTAGGCGGCAAGGCGCTCCTTGTTGGCGCGCTTGGAGGCACCCACGGCCTTCAGGAACTCGGTGTCGTTCTGAAAACCTTTAAGTTTCTCAAGCTCAAAGGCGTCCTTGAGCCAGCCGTCGCCAATGGCCTCGGTCACGAGCTTGGCATAGGTGGGGTTGGCCTCGGCAAAGAAGCGACGGTGCGAGATGCCGTTGGTCTTGTTGTTGAACTTCTCGGGCGTTAAGGCATAGAAGTCCTTGAGCACATTGTTCTTAATGATATCGGAGTGAATCTTGGCCACGCCGTTGACGCTGTGGCTGCAGATCACGGACAGGTTAGCCATGCGAACCTCGCCGTCCCATAGGATGGCGGTCTGGCGCAGACGCTCCTGCCAGCCTTCCTGCGTAGTATCGAACGACTCATGCCAACGACGGCTGATTTCGTCGATGATCTGGTACACACGGGGGAGGAGCTTGGAGAACGTGCCGATGGGCCATTTCTCCAGGGCCTCGGGCAGGATGGTGTGGTTGGTGTAGCTCACGACCTGCGTCACGATGTTCCAGGCGTCATCCCACTCGAGCTTCTTCTCGTCGATGAGGATGCGCATGAGCTCGGGGCCGCACATGGCGGGGTGCGTATCGTTGGTGTGGATGGCCACAAACTGCGGCAGCAGCTCCCAGTTCGCGCCGTGCTCCTTCTCAAAGGTGTCGAGCAGGCTATAGATACCGGCCGAGACAAACAGGTATTCCTGCTTCAGTCGCAGCAGACGGCCGTGCTCACCGGCGTCGTTGGGGTAGAGGATGGCGCTGATGGCCTCGGCCTCGGCGCGCTCGGCGTCGGCCAGGGCGTAGTCGCCGCGGTTGAAGGCCTCCAGATCGAAGTGCTCCTCGACCGGCTCAGCGGCCCAGACGCGCAGCTTGTTGACGGTCTCGCCGGCATAGCCCACCACGGGGATGTCGTAAGGGACGGCCAGGATGTCCTGCGTGTCCACGGTTCGATAGAACGTGCGGCCGTTCTCCTCAAAGCCCTCGACGCGGCCACCAAACTTAATGGTCACGGCCTTGTCCTGACGACGGACCTCCCAGGGATAGCCGTTGGTGAGCCACTCGTCGGTGGTTTCGACCTGGCTGCCGTTGACGATCTCCTGTTTAAACAGGCCGTAGCGGTAGCGCATGCCGTTGCCGTAGCCGGCAATGCCCTCGGCTGCCATGGAATCCAGGAAGCATGCGGCCAGACGACCCAGGCCTCCGTTGCCCAGCGCCGGATCGGGCTCCTGGCTCTCGATGACGGACAGGTCAAGGCCCATATCGTCGAGCGCCTCGGCGACCATGTCGCGCACGCCAAAGTTGAGCAGGTAGTTGTCAAGCAGGCGGCCGATCAAAAACTCGATCGAGAAGTAGTACACGCGCTTCTTGCCCTCGGCTGCCGCACGGGCGTCGCTCTTGGTGGCAACGGTGCGGGCCTTCTCGGCCACGAGCTTGGCCAGGGCGTTAAAGCGATCCAGGTCGCTGGCGGCCTCGACGTTCTTGCCGCTAATGCTCATGACGGCATCGCGATAGAGCTCGGTAAACTCCTGCTTGTTGTCGAAGATCTTATTCATACGTTCCTTTCCCCCGGGGATGTTTCTCCCGGAACGGTTGTGACTTGTATCCTACGCCCCGCTGGGACGGGTAATTACAGCTGTAACGGCTTTGTTACGCATCCTTAGGTGACGACTTAACAGAAGCAGATTTGGCTTTGGTAGCGGCCTTTTTGGCAGCCGGCTTCTTGGTCGCGGTAGCCTTGGCAGCGGGCTTTGCGGCGGCCTTAGCCTTGGCCTTGGTCGTCGTAGCCTTTGCCTTAGCCGGAGCCTTCTTGGCGGCCGCTGGCTTGGGCTTTACCGAGGACGCACGCTTGCGGGTCGCCTTCTTGGGCTCCTCGACCACGGGCGGCTTATAGCTGCTGGGGCCGCGACGCTTAAGCACCACGCCTGCCAGGCTGGGCACCTTAATCTCGATGGAGTCCATCTGCCCGTTCCAGGGATAGGGCTCGCTCGAGCAGGTGTAGGGCTCCTCGCCAGCATAGCCGCTGCCGCCAAACTCGGGACGGTCGGAGTCAAAGATGACCTCCCAGTCGCCCTCACGCGGCACGCCCACTCGGAAGCTCTCGTAGGCCGCCGGGTCAAAGTTGATCAGGATCACGAGGTCGTCATCGACGTCCTCGCCCTGACGCACAAAGCTCACGATGGACTGCTTGGAGTTGTCCGCGTCGATCCAGGTAAAGCCGTCGTCGTTGTAGCCGCGCTCGTACAGGGCGGGCTCGGCGGTATACAGGTGGTTGAGCGCCTTAATGAACGCCTGATGGTGTGCATGGGTCTCATACTGCTCGGTCAAGAACCACTGAATAGATTCGTAGTAGCGCCACTCGATAAACTGGCCGATCTCGTTGCCCATAAAGTTGAGCTTGGCACCGGGGTGCGTCATCTGGTAGAAGGCGAGCGTGCGCAGGCCGGCAAACTGGCGCCACCAGTCACCCGGCATGCGGCCGATGAGCGAGCACTTGCCGTGCACGACCTCGTCATGGCTCAGCGGGCAGATAAAGTTCTCGGTAAAGGCGTACATGATGGAGAACGTGAGCAAGCCATGGTTGCCGGGGCGCCACGGAAAATCGGTCTGCATGTAGTGCAGGGTGTCGTTCATCCAGCCCATGTCCCACTTGTAGTGGAAGCCCAGGCCGCCGTCCTGCGGCGGATAGGTCACCAGCGGCCACGCGGTGGACTCCTCGGCCATCATCATCACGTCGGGGTAGTGCGCCTCAACAGCGCAGTTGACCTGACGGATAAACGCGCTGGCGTCCAGGTCCTCCTCGGTACCGTACTTGTTGAACTTCTTTTGGCCAGGATCGTCAATACCAAAGTTGAGGTACAGCATGCTGGACACGCCGTCCATGCGAATGCCGTCCACATGGAAGTTCTCGATCCAGTACAGCACGTTGGAGACCAAGAAGGAGCGGACCTCGCCGCGGGCGAAGTCAAACTTGTGCGTGCCCCAGTTGGGGTGAATCTCGTGCTCAAACAGCATGTGGCCGTTAAAGGTGGCAAGGCCGTGGGAGTCGGCGCAAAAACCGCCGGGCACCCAGTCCATAATCACGCCGATGCCCGCCTCGTGGCACGCATCGATAAAGTGCATGAGCTGCTGCGGGTTGCCGTAGCGTGACGTGGCGGCAAAGTAGCCGGTCGTCTGGTAGCCCCAGGAGCCATCGAAGGGGTGCTCCATAAGTGGCATGACCTCGATATGCGTGTAGCCCATATCGCGTACGTAGTCCACGAGCTCCACCGACAGGTCGTCGTAGGTGTAAAACTCGCCGCGCTGCGCAGGGAAGGGGTCCATGGGACCGGGGTAGTTGCCGTACTCGTCCGGCTCGCCCTGTGGCTCGTCTCCGTGGCGCTTCCACGAGCCAATATGCACCTCGTAGATGTTGAGCGGCTGCGACATGTGGTTGTGGCCGGCGCGGCGCTTGAGCCACGCGGCGTCGTTCCACTGGTAGCCATCGAGAGTCCACAGCACGCTCGCCGTTCCCGGAGGGCACTCGGCCTTAAAGGCGTACGGATCGGCCTTGTAGAGCTTTTCTCCCTCGTTGGTCTCGATGAGATATTTATAGAGCTGGCCCTGCTCGGCACCAGGAATAAAGCCTTCCCAGATAGCGCTCGTGTGTACGGGCACCAGCGGGTTGGCTTGTTCGTCCCAATTGTTGAATTCACCGATAACGTGGACGCTCTTAACGTCGGGCGCCCAAACGCAAAAACGCCAGCCGCGCGTGCGCTGCTGCGTGTCGGGATGCGCGCCCATCTTTTCCCAGCTGCGCTCCCACATACCGATGCCAAACAGATAGACATCGTCCTTGGTGAGCTCCGGTGCGTGCGGGGCGGCTTTACGGGTAGCGGGCTTTTTGGTTGCTGGCTTTAGCTTTGTATCGCTCACGTTTGATCCCATCATGACGCGGCAGCGTGTTGCCTTGGTGACTAGATGCGAAAGGTCCAAGGCTGCACGAATCGAAGGGACGGCGATAGCTCTATGATTCGTCCCACCTCGCGCGCTCGGTGGAACTTTCGGCAAAAACCACAATAACACCTGTCCGTTAGTTTTATGGACGAAAGTGGATTTACGGTGGCGTTTAATCGGTGAGCGCCATGTTTATGCCACTGACAGAATTGCGATGGTAAAACTCTTGACAGTTTTACCAATTAGGGTTTCTAGATTTTTAGATTTACGTTTGGTAAAACGTTTTTAGCAGGTTGTTTACCATTTGACATTGAAAGGTTTGCGAATGAACCACACAGCCGCCTCTAATGTTGCTTTTATTTTTGATTGCGACGGCACACTGGTAAATAGCACCCCCGTTTGGGGCTATGCGCAGCCCGAGTTATTGCACCGTCACGGCATTGATGTAACGGTTGACGATTTTGCCCAGTTTGAGCATTTGTCGCTCGAGGACGAGTGCCAGGCCTACCACGACACGTGGGGCATTGGCGAAAATGGCGAGGAGCTGTATCGCGAGCTGAGCGACATCCTGATCGATGGGTACTCCAAGGTGCCGCCGCGCGAGGGGCTCCTCGCGTTTCTGGAGCAGGCGAAGTCGGCCGGCATTGCTATGTGCGTGGCCACGTCCACGCCGGCCGAGCTGGTACAGTCCGCACTCGCGGGTGCGGGGCTTGACGCCTACATGGAGTTTATTACCACGACGGGCGAGGCGGGCCGCTCCAAGCAGTTCCCCGATGTGTACGAGCTGGCGCTGCGCCGCCTTGAGGAGCGCCACGGTCACCAGTTTGAGCGCGCGTGGGTGTTTGAGGACGCTGTCTTTGGCCTTAAGAGCTCTGGCACTGCAGGCTTTAAGCGCGTGGGCATCTATGACCCGCACGGCCGTATGGAGCGCGACGAGGTTCGCGACAACTGCGACATCTTTATCGACAGCTATGAGGACCTGGACCTGGCCCGCGTGCTTTCGTTTGAGGGCTAGGCGAGGGCCGTGGCTTGCAAAGTATTAGTTGTTTGCGGCTCGCCGGTGGTGGCGAGCGCGGATCTGTTGCGTCGACTAGCGGGGGAGTGCGACCACGTTGTCGCCGTGGACCGCGGGCTCGACGCGCTGCTAGGCGCTGGCCTGGGTTGCGACGTGTATGTAGGAGATGCCGACACGGTGAGCGACACCGGTCGCGCGTTGGTGGATGCCGCCGAGGCCTTTGAGGTTGAGCGCCATGACCCCTACAAGGACTATACCGATCTGGCACTTGCGCTCGATTCCGTCCGACGCCGCTGGCCGGGTGCCGAAGTGGTTGCGACCTGCGCCACCGGCGGTCGCCCGGACATGGCCCTGTCTGTGTTAGGGCTACTGGCAGGCTATGCGGACGCCCCCGTCTGGATCGAAGAAGACGAAGTGACGGCCAGAATCCTGCACCAAGACGAGACCTGGACCATCGAGGGTGCCGAGGGCAAAACCTTCTCCATCATCGCCATAGCCCCTAGGACAGTAGTAAGCGAACACGGCCTCGAGTGGGAGCTAGACCACAGCCCTCTAGGCCTGCTAGCCGACACGGGCATCTCTAATGTCGTCAGGAAAGCGGCCAAGATCCAAGTCCACCAAGGAACGGCAATCGCCTACCTCTACAAGTAAGGTGCCGCCGCGTGAGGGTTTTATCGGGACGGTGGCTGAATTAGCTGGTTTTGGCTAAGCCAAAACCAGCTAATTCAGCCCCGTCCCAGGAAAACCCGTAAGGCAGGGCAACAACCCAAAAAAATCTCTTGCATCCCCGCAAACATTCCCCTATAGTATCTCCTCGTCACGGGGGCGTAGCTCAGCTGGGAGAGCGCTTGACTGGCAGTCAAGAGGTCAGGGGTTCGATCCCCCTCGTCTCCACCATCGTGAATGCAAAGGCCTTCGGAAAACCGAAGGCTTTTTTAATGTGTGTCCACGCCACAATCCATAGTGACGCTCGCATCAACCTGTAAAAAGTTGCGCAAATACCTCCCCGTTTTGTACAAAGTTTGTTAGCCAAACATAATAGTTTGAGCAATTCATGCCGCCAGTAATTACATCTCAGGCAGTGCTCACCAACCCACACACCCCCATAAACCTGCGGTAATGTGTGCAAGGCGGCACAATATCCCCCATAACCACGGCAAATAACCAATATGTTGCTCAACACACCCCAAAACGTACGGGCCACCTGCTGTGCTAGGATAAATAACGTTACATGGGTTCAACTGTGCTCATGGCTCCAGCAAGCCGCAAAGCACAGGGTCGATCAGCATCCAGCCGTAACGGCGGTGCCAGATAAACCACGAGCTCCAATAGCGTCGTCATGCGTATCGCATCGAATGACTTTGTTTTTGTCTACGGGCAAGCTGTTCTTTCGATTCGATATTCCATGACTCATCGCAGCAGTCCTATAGCTGTTTGCGTGCGATCCAGTTTTGTTCCCGCTTGACTGGATCGCACGCAGCCAGCTGGGGTTGCGGTCATTTTGCGATACACGTCCGCGACTCTAGCAACTGCACTTATACATACCGTTCACGGTGGGGCAGAGCCACGTGCTTGTCTAACTGGGCTCAGGGTTTGAATATGGAGCGCCTTCGCGCACAAGCGCCCTGGCGAAGCCATAGCCAAACCCCGTGAGCCACACGTAAGACAGCAAGGGGGGTGGTGCTCGTGTGGTATGTAATCCAGGTCATTAACGGTCGCGAAGACGTAATGCGCGAGCGCATCGAGCGCGTGGTGCCGGCTGGCGCTATGCAGGAGCTCTTTTATCCCCAATTTCAAACCGAGATTAAAGTACACGGCGAATGGGTCAAAACGACCAAGCCGCTCTTTCCCGGTTACCTTATCTGCGATACGGCAGATCCCCGCACCGTGCAACAGTATCTGCTGCGCATGGACGACTTTGCCCGGGTGCTATCCCAGGACGGTCAGTTTGTGCCGCTGGCAAAAGAAGAGGTCCAGCTTATTGGCAGCTTTACTCATGTGGGAGACCGCGTAGTGCCCATGAGCGAGGCCTTAAAAGACGGCGACCAGGTCGTAGTGACGGCAGGTCCGCTGCTGGGCCACGAAGGCCTTATCAAAACCATTAACAGACGCAAGAGCACTGCTTATTTGGAGCTCGACCTGTGTGGCCGACGCGTAACCACCCGCGTTGGTCTCGCCGTGCTTTCAGCCGAGCAGCGCGCAATGCGAAACCTTAAAAAGGCGATTGCCTAACTACGGGCGACTGTTTAACGGACAGGGAGGATCCCCGGGGGCGGGGACGTAGACAACGGGATTAATAGGGAAGAGAAGAGCTAATTTGAACACTGAATCCAAGAGTGCAAAGCAAAAGGGGAAGTTGAGCGCCTTCGAACCGTACGCGCTGATGGTCTATGACTTTGCTGCGACCTTTTTCGCGGTGTTTATCGCATCGTGGGGAACGCAGCATTGGGCATCATTTAGCGGGGCTGCGGGCGCATTCCCGGCTGTTACTGTGCTTGCGGTTATCAACGTCATTGTATTTTGGTTTTTCCACATGTACAGCAGCCTTTGGCGCTATGCGAGTATTTCCGAAGCCGGACGTATTGTTGCCGCGGTAACTGTCGGTTCGATTATCGGCGATGTGATCTTTAGCGCACTCTTTGGCAAGGGCATGTCGCTTCGCGAGGACGTCATGGCGTGGGCCATTTTAGTCATTATCTGCGGTGGTGGCCGTTTTGGTATTCGCGCTATGTACGGCAGTCAGCTCTGGCGTTTTAAAAGCAAGTCCGATGCGCACTTACCGCGTACACTCATCGTAGGTGCAGGCGAGACCGGCTCGCTAACCATTAAACGCATGCTCAACGGAGACCCCGATATGATCGGTGATCCCGTTGCCGTTGTTGACGATGATCCCAATAAGCAAAACCAGCGTATTCATGACGTTAAGGTCTGCGGTACTTGCGCCGATATCCCTACTATTGCACACGATTGCGAGGCAGAGCAGATTGTCGTAGCCGTACCGAGCGCCACACATGAAGAGCGTCAGCGTATCTATGACCTGTGCATGAAGACGGGTCTTAGGGTCCTCACACTCCCCAATGTCCGCGATATTCCGCAGGATGGTGTAGGCAGGGTTGCTCTTCGTGAGGTCGAGATCAGCGACTTGCTTTCTCGCGAGGAGAAGTCGCTTGACCTTAACCAGATGGGCTACGTTACCGGTAAGCGCATTTTGGTCACGGGCGGCGGCGGATCTATTGGCTCCGAGCTTGTACGTCAACTGCTTCCGGCAAAGCCTGCGCAAATCGTGTTGTTCGACATTTACGAGAACACTACCTACGAGCTGTATCACGACATCATCAAGACCGCTCATGATCAAGGCACTGATATTCAAGTCTATATCGGCTCCATTACGCATCTTCCAGCGATTACCAAGGTCTTTGAGAAGTACCATCCTCAAGTTGTTTTCCACGCTGCAGCCCACAAACATGTTCCTCTTATGGAACACAACGCCCGCGAGGCAATTGAGAACAACGTCTTTGGCACGCTCAACGTTGTACGCCTTGCCGATAAATATCAGTGCAGCCACTACGTACAGATTTCTACCGATAAGGCTGTTAATCCGACCAACGTTATGGGTGCAACCAAACGTATGGACGAGATGATCGTTCAGTATTACGCGGCCAACAGTAAGACGATCTTTACCGCTGTCCGTTTTGGCAATGTTCTTGGTAGCCACGGTTCGGTTATCCCGCTGTTTAGGCGTCAGCTTCGCGAAGGCGGTCCCATCACCATTACGCACAAGGACATTACACGTTACTTCATGACCATCCCCGAGGCAAGCAAACTGGTCATTACTGCCGGTGCTTTGGCACATGGCGGTGAGATCTTTGTTCTGGACATGGGTGAACCGGTCAAGATCTATGACCTTGCCGTGAACCTCATCACGCTGAGCGGTCTTAAGCCCGGCAAAGACATCGAGATTAAAGAAGTCGGCCTGCGTCCTGGCGAAAAGATGTACGAGGAGCTCCTTATGGACAACGAGCAACTCTTGCCGACTGAACATTCAGAGATTCGCATCTCCACGGCCGAGGCCGACAAGATGGAAGAGATCAAAGACAAGCTTCAGAGGCTTCGTGACTGCCTCGACAAGGATAACGATACGGTCAAGACCGTGCTCGCCGAGGTTGTACCTACGTATCATCCGCAGTTTAACGATTAGGGATAAGGAGCCACGATGGACATTAAGCCTTTTGAGAACAAGGTTTGGCTTAGTTCGCCGACCATGCATGGCGATGAGCTCAAATACGTTACCGAGGCATATGAGACCAACTGGATGTCGACGGTAGGCGAGAATATCAACGAAGTCGAGCGCCTAATGGCCGAAAAGATTGGTTGCGGCTATGCCGTTGCCCTTTCTTGCGGTACTTCTGCGCTGCATCTTGCCATGAAGCTCGCTGGTATTAAGCCGGGTGATGAGGTCCTTTGCAGTGATATGACGTTCGACGCCACGGTGAACCCAGTTGTTTATGAGGGTGGCGTTCCTGTATTTATCGATACTGAGCGTGACACTTGGAATATGGATCCCGTCGCTCTTGAAAAGGCCTTCGAACTGCATCCGACTGCAAAGGTCGTTGTGGCGGCGCATCTTTACGGAACGCCTGGCAAAGTCGAAGAGCTTCGTTCAATTTGCGATGCGCACGGGGCTGTCCTTGTTGAGGATGCTGCTGAGTCACTTGGCGCCACGTATAAGGGTCGTCAGACTGGTACGTTTGGTGACATCAGCGCCATTAGCTTCAACGGCAATAAAATCATTACCGGATCCGCCGGCGGCATGCTTTTGACGGACAGCAAAGAGGCATCTGAAAAAACGCGCAAATGGTCGACCCAATCGCGCGAAGCCGCTCCCTGGTATCAGCATGAGGAGCTTGGTTATAACTATCGCATGAGCAATGTAATTGCCGGTGTCGTGCGTGGCCAGATTCCGTATCTGGAGGAGCATATTGCCCAAAAGAAGGCTATTTACATGCGTTACAAAGAGGGCTTCAAGGGTCTGCCTGTGAGCATGAACCCCTATGACCCTAACGTTTGTGAGCCGAACTTCTGGCTTTCTTGTCTGCTAATACACCCTGAGGCAATGTGCAAACAGGTTCGTGGCGAGAGTGAGGCGCTTTACGTTAGCGAATCTGGAAAGAGCTGCCCCACTGAAATTCTTGAGGCTATTTCTGCCATTAACGCCGAGGGTCGTCCCATCTGGAAACCTATGCACATGCAGCCTATTTATCGCATGAATGCTTTCGTGACGCGCGAGGGCAATGGCCGAGCTAAGACCAATGCGTATATTTCTGGCGGTGCAACGGGTTCAGATGGCTTGCCTTTGGATGTAGGAGCCGACATCTTCCATCGTGGTCTCTGTCTGCCCTCCGACAACAAGATGACTCCCGAGCAGCAGGACGTAATCATCAAAGTGATTAGGAATTGCTTTGAGTAGCCCTGGCAACGAGACTTTCTATCAGCGCTATGGCAAGCGGGTCATTGATCTATGCCTGTCTCTTGTCTTGCTCATTCTCTTCTGGTGGGTACTGGCGATCGTGGCATTTTTGGTACGCGTGAAATTAGGTAGCCCCGTTCTGTTCAAACAGCCTCGCCCAGGTAAGGACGAGAAGATATTTAACCTTTATAAGTTTCGTACCATGACTGATGAGTGCGATGAAAACGGCAATCTTTTGCCCGACGAGGTACGCTTGACAAAGTTTGGCAAAGCTTTGCGTGCGACAAGCTTGGATGAGTTGCCTGAGGTGCTTAACATAGTGCGAGGCGAGATGGCTATTATCGGGCCGCGTCCGCAGTTAGTGCGCGATATGGTGTTCATGACGCCCGAACAGCGCAAGCGCCATCTAGTGCGG
Source organism: Collinsella sp. HCP28S3_E12 (assembly GCF_052065595.1). Classification (NCBI taxonomy): domain Bacteria; kingdom Bacillati; phylum Actinomycetota; class Coriobacteriia; order Coriobacteriales; family Coriobacteriaceae; genus Collinsella; species Collinsella sp. HCP28S3_E12. The sequence continues at coordinate 74,863 of NZ_JBQHTS010000008.1, read as the reverse complement.
CCGGGTCTTTCTGGGTTGGCCCAGGTGAACGGGCGTAACGCCATTGCCTGGGATGATAAGCTCGCCTACGACCTTAAGTACATCGAACGAATCACATTCGCGGGTGATTTCGCCATCTTTTTCAAGACCATAGCCAAGGCTTTCGTGAAACAGGAAGGCATCACCGAGGACGGCATGGCTACCGCCGCTGACTACGGTGACTATCTGCTTGCCGAAGGCCGCGTGACGCGCGAAGAGTACGACGGCCTGCAGGCACAGGCCAGGCAGCTTTTGGAGACTGTGCGATGAATCCTACAACCTGGCATTACTACAACCACGCCCTGCTTCCCGATTGTGCGCCGCACGAGGCTGTGGTCTTTGCGAGCGGAAAGTTCGATGTTCCGTTTAATTGCGGGGGGGGGGGTTCCTCTAATGGCTAGATGGACCTCCGACTTTGACTGCGCGCGTAAAACCAGCTGGTGGTACGAGATCCTGGATCACCCGTTCGATATGGCGTCGTTGAAGGCGAAACGACGTTACGTTGTGAGGAAGGGTATGTCGAACTTTGATGTTCGGGTGGTGAATCCTGGGGAGTATTCAGATGAGATTGCGGATGTGGCCGTGGCTGCCATCGCGACCTACGAGGGCGTGAGCAGTGCCGTCGACTTAGACACTTGGAAGCGCAGGGCCGAGGACTGGACAGGCGACGTGTTCGGTGCGTTCCCCAAGAACGGCGGACCTATGGCCGCTTGGGCGCTGGTGAACGACCACGGCAGTTACGCTGACTTCACGAGCATGAAGGCCGACCCCGCTCAGGAAAGGTTGGAGGTAAATGCCGCTCTTGTAAATGGCATAGTTGATCATTACGCTGATCGTTTGGGGAAAGATTTCTACATCTGCGATGGTGAGCGCAGCGTCCTACATGAGACGGCTTTTCAGGACTATTTAGAGAAGTATTTTGGGTTTCGTAGGGCGTACTGCAGATTGAATGTACGTTTTCGTTTTCCGATTAATTTTATCGTTGGTATTTTGCGACCGTTTCGTAAACACATCGAACGCAAGGGCTCCTTTCTTCAACGACAGATTTGGGGCGTTCTTGAAATGGATAGTGTTGCAAGGGGGTGTGCTGTAAAGTGATTGATAAAAATGTTGATTATGGTTTAGTTTCCATCATTATGCCTTCTTATAATTCCGAGCACTTTATTGCCGAGAGCATTAAAAGTGTACAGGCGCAGACTTATAAGAACTGGGAATTGTTGCTGGTCGATGATCATTCGAATGATGCTACAGTGGCAATTGCCGATTCTTTTGCTGTGAATGACAGGCGTATTCGTGTTTTAGTCAACGAATGTAACTCTGGTGCCGCCTTTTCACGCAATAGAGCCCTGCGTAAGGCTAAGGGTGCGTGGGCTGCTTTCTTGGATAGCGATGATACGTGGGCATCAAATAAATTGCAGTTGCAGCTTAAATTTATGCGCGACAATGATTGCTGCTTCTCTTACACGGAATACGAGACTATGGATGAGAGTGGAAAGTCTCTTGGCCAGCGTTACTCGGGCCCAAAGCGCATCACACGCGCGGGTATGCGACGTTACTGCTGGCCAGGCTGCCTGACCGTAATGTACGACACGCGAAAGGTTGGTTTAGTTCAGATTGCGGACCTGAAGAAGCACAACGACTATGCCATGTGGTTAAGTGTGGCCAAAAAAGCTGAATGTCTGCTGTTGCCCGAAGTACTCGGAAAATATCGCATTCGGGAGTCCTCCATTTCGCATGGCAGTTCGAGAATCAAGCAGGCTGAGCATCTTTACAGGTTGTGGCGCACCGGTGAGGCATGTAGCAGGGTCAGTTCTTTACTACATACGGCTCAGAATATCGCCTGTTCCTTCTACAAGAAAGCTAAATATATCCAAGCGATTAGACGGATTCAGTAATGAATGAACATGTTGAGGTCCTTGTCGCTGCTTTGGGATGCGATCCCGAGCGACTGATAAAAAAGATGAACTTACAATCAGATGCCGTCATTGCCAATCAGTGCGATGAGAACAGAATGTTTGAGTTGAATGAAGGTAATCACTATGTGAGAGTGATGAACTTCAAAGAACGGGGGGTTGGGCTCAATCGTAACAACGCTCTGATGAGAGCCAGGGGTGACTATTGCCTCATTGCAGATGATGACATGCGTTATGTAGATGGTTACGAGGATATTGTTGTACGTGCATTTAGGGATAACCCCGGCGCCGATGTTCTTGTTTTCAACCTAAAGGAAAAGACACCAAGCAGATATTGCATCACAAACAGGCATCGGGTTCATTTCTATAATTTCCTTAGATACGGTGCCGCTCGAATTGCCGTGAGGTTAAGTTCAATTCAACGAGTGAATATCTATTTTCATCTGCAATATGGGGGCGGGACGCCCCATTCCCACGGTGAAGATAATATTTTTCTTGCTGATTGTCTAAAGAATGGATTGAAGATCGTCGCCTTACCATTAGTAATCGCGGAACTTAACGATGAAAGGCCTTCAACGTGGAATGATGGATATACTTCAAAGTATTTCATTGATCAAGGCGCGCTATACAGACGTATAAGCAGGAAGTTCTGGTTTCTTCTTTGTGCTCAAGATGCAATCAGGCACTTTCGGGACTACGGACAAGGCCCAACTAAGACCATACCACTTATGGTTAAAGGTGGACGAAACGCATGATGAATTTAGGGCAAAAGACGGGCCAAAAATTAGAAATTGGCTTCGTATATTTTGCAATTTTCTCTATTTTCTCGTTAACACTCGTTCAACGGGGTACAGAATTCGAAGAAAACATTGATGTTTTCCATATTTTTATTCCTTTCAGCCTTCTCTATCTGTTCATTGCTCTTAGTGTTCTGTGCTTTTTAGTATTATGTGCCCTGAGGGGCATGAGGCATATACAACTCGATTCAATCTGCCTCATGTTGGCCTTATGGATAGTACTCCAACTTGTTGATTCGTTGAGACTTGGCCGGTTTAATGAGCTGCTTGGAGCGGTGGGAATGGCCGGAATCGCCTTAGTCTCTTACGTGATCGGACGTAACACCGTCTGCAGTAAGAAACAACTCGTTATTCTTGTGGAGTTTTTTTTAGTTGCGATATGTTTTCAGACTATTGCTGAGTCATTAATGGGGAGTATTAGTTTTTTCGGCGATCCCTATTATTATAAGCATGATCTGATTATCCCCATTGGAGCAAGCAATTACATTGCTACCAAAATTGTGCCCCTGTTTTTCCTTGCTTTCATCGCTGATGACATCAAGGAAAGGAAAATTGTTATTGCTGCTGTATTTTTGGTTGCTTTGGTTCTTACCAAATCACGCAATGGCATTCTTTGCTTTGTTCTCGTTTCTGCCTTGTATTTTATTATTAATAAAAAAATAACTTCCGTAAAAAAAATATTGATAGTCGCTTGCACATCGGCGCTTGTCTTGTTTCTCCTCCAGGACGGGCTTTTTCACGATTTAACTTTAGTTTATTCGAGTTCTTCAAGTACAGTGGATGGACGCTTTGATTTATGGTCTCAATATGTGGACGCAATTTCCGAACATCTATTCTTTGGGCAAGGAATGGCTCGAGTGAATGGCTTTATAAGCTCGCATAATGTTGTTTTGGATGTTCTGCTTCGAGGCGGCATGGTTGGGCTTGCAATCGTCTTCACTGGAATAGCTGTTTTCTTTCAATTCACCGCTGGAAATAACGGTGCTGTTTATGCCTATAAATGGTTTTTTGTTGCAGAAATGCTTATTTCCATGGCTGAAATTACCTTCTTCACAACCACGAACGATATTACATTTTTTTTCATACTCGGACTGGCGGTATCAAGCAGTTGTCATCGAAATGAGTTCCCCAATGGTTAATCTCCTAATTCTTAATTACAACGATTCTGATACAACGCTCAAATGCGTAGAAAACGCTTTGCTTATTCCCGATATTTCAAAAATACTGGTTGTGGACAATCACTCTACCGATGATTCATACGAGCGTTTGACAAAAGTTGAGTCAGAGCGAGTTTTTGTCATAGCGGCAGATGAAAATAGAGGCTACGGAGCGGGAAATAATCTTGGAATTAAATGGCTTGCAAAGCAAGCTCCTCAAGATCTAATTTTGTTGGCGAATCCAGATACACGAATTGACGCAGTTACTGTTAAGGCGCTCGAGTGCTTTCTGCAAAGCCACTTGGATTATGCTATCGCTTCACCCTTTATGGTTAATCCCCAGGGCGAAAAGCAAATAAACACTGCGTTCAAAATACCTTCTAAGAAGGATTACATTTGCTCGATTGGTTTGATTTATCAGAAATATAGCGGCAAAATGTTTTACGAACGCTTGGATAAATGTACGAGAGACTATGTTCAAGTCGATGGAGTATCGGGCTCGCTTTTCATGATGAGACCGGAGCTTGTTCTTGATGCGGGACTTTTCGATGAAAAATTATTCTTGTACTGCGAAGAGATCGTGCTTGCAATCCGTTTAAATGAAAAAGGTTACAAATGCGCTCTTCTGCCTAATGAGGTGTTTGTGCATGATCATTCGATCTCAATATCAAAGGCTATTAAAACGGCCACAGGAAGACACCGTTTGCTTCTTAAGAGTAAGTGGTATGTGCTAAACCAATATTACTCATTGACAGCCGTTGAAAAAAACATTACAGGCCTTTTGATGTGCATTTCTATGATTGAAATTACATTATGGGCTTTTTTGGGAACTTTAAAATCAATGCTATCGGTCTCTTCTTCGCGTGGAAAGGAATAATTAACGGTATGTCTTATATTTGCAGCAAAATCAAATTGTTGGCGGCAAAGAAGAGATGGCGAAAACGCAACGCACACAATGCAACGCGACTTGGCAACAGAACCTTCGATTTCAATAACATAACGGTAGGTAATTATAGCTACGGTACAATAAATATTTCTACATCTTGTCGTTCTCCTCGTTTAAGGATCGGTTCCTTTTGTTCCATTGCGGAGGGCGTAACTTTCATTACTGAAGACGACCACCCCTTGAACACCTTTTCCACCTTTCCTTTCAAGGTAATGGTCTTAGGTGTCGATGAGCCTGAAGCCCTTTCAAAGGGCGGCATTATTCTTGAAGATGATGTCTGGATCGGTCATGGTGCAACAATTCTCGACGGCGTTACTGTTCACCGCGGGGGGGTAGTCGCTGCGGGTGCGGTCGTATCAAAGGACGTTGAGCCATACACGATTGTTGGAGGAGTTCCTGCACGTCCGTTAAAAAAGAGATTCGATAACGAAACGATTTCGCGATTATCGCAATTTGATTACTCTTCGGTTGACAGATTATTCATCGAGAAGAATCTCGATCTTCTTTATTCTCCGCTTGTCGGCGATACCATTGAGGTTCTGCTAAATGACATAAGGAGCGGGGATGAATTATAAGTCCTTGGTTAGTAATGCTCTTGTAGCGTTCACTGCTCAGGGCATTTCGTTTGTGGCTAGTATTGCCATGTCGCTCCTTGTACCCAAGGTTCTCGGTGTTGCTGCCTATGGGTATTGGCAATTATTTATATTCTACGCTAGCTACTCGGGTTTTTTTACTTTCGGTCTCAACGACGGCATTTACCTGCTTGAAGGGGGAAATTCGCGGGATAAAATCAACAAGAAGGGCGTTAACACCCAATTCCGTTTTGGACTTCTCCTCCAATTGTTGATTGCAGTGTGTATAACAGCGATTGCTGTTATTTGGGCGCCGGAGCAACAGAGAATTTTTGTTCTACTGTCATTTTCCGCTCATACACTACTTTACAATTTATGGGGTTTTTTGGGCTTTGTCTTTCAGGCCATGAACGAGACAAAACTATTCTCATTTTCTTTAATAATCGAAAGGATATTTTTTCTCGTTGCGGTCCTTGCGTTGTTTTTCATGGGGACTTCTTTCTTTGAACCATATGTGATCGCCTATATCTTATCTAAAGTGTGCTCATTTTCTTATTGTCTTATTAACGCACGGGATTTCTTAAACGCGGGATCTTTCGCCTTTCCCGAATCCATGAAAGCAAGCTTTTCGAGCATGAAAGTCGGCTTCAAGTTAATGATCTCCAACATAGCGTCAATGTTAATCTTGGGCGTTGGCCGTGCTTTGGTTGACGGTGCATGGGGAATTGAAGCCTTTGGAAAAGTCTCTTTCTGGCTTTCGATGGTAAGTTTCTTTATTGCGTTCGTTTCACAAGCAAGTATGGTGCTGTTCCCAGCCTTGCGGCAGGGATCTGATAGTGAACGCAGAATCTTCTATCGAAGAATTCGCGATTTAATGGAGATGCTGCTTCCTGCAGTTTATATTCTCTATTTTCCTATCGCTACGGTTCTTTCTTTATGGCTCTCGCAGTACGCCGACAGCATGCATTATTTCGCTATCCTGCTTCCTGTATGCGTTTTTGATACAAAAATGGATCTGTGCTGTACCACTTATTTTAAAGTTCTTCGTGAAGAGCGCATGCTGCTGGAGGTTAATCTCCTAACATTTTTCGGAAGTGCTTTGATATCCTTTATTGGCGTGTATTTTATTAATTCTCTTGATGCGGTCCTTATCGGAATGGTTTTATGCATCATCTGCCGATCCTATATTTCCGAAAGGTATCTTGACACAAGGCTTGATATTCCATCAACTCGTGTGTCTGCTCAGGAAATTGCCCTAACTTGTACGTTTGTTTTACTCGTTCTTTCTTTGCCCTTCACCATTACATTTGTTATCTATCTTGTTGTTTATGCGATTTACCTTGCCGCTAATCGAGAGCTATTCCGTTCTTTACTTGGCTCTTTGAAAGGTCTTCTATCGCACAGGGGATAGTTAGGATTTTAAATTTATAAACACATTAACAGGGGTTAAGTTGTCCTACGCCCATGTCTCAGATCCAATGATCTTTTACGGTTTTATAAAATGGAAGATGGTGCCTTGTGAGCAAGCTGGCCAAACTGCTTCAAACGAGTGTAATTAAGACGTTGCGATTCAATTTACACTATTTCGGCTGGGGGGGGGTACGTCTTCCTGTTCTAGTCTCAAGGAATTATGCTTTTACTCAGTTGCGAGGTAGGGTTGTAGTATTGAATCCTCGGACTGGGTGCATTTTATTAGGTTATTCTGGCGTCGGCATCTTTGATACTCATTTTGACCGTGGGATCTGGCAATGCGCTGGTGAAGCGATTTTTGAGGGCAAGGCCTCTTTTGGTCAAGGATCAAAGATTAGTATTGGCACTAATGGGCTGATGTACGTTGGTAATCTTTTTAGGAATACCGCCAAAGGTGAGTTTGTTTGCCATGATCAGATGAGACTCGGCGCTGGTACTCTTGTGAGCTGGGATACGCTATTAATGGACACTGATTTCCATCAGATTGACCGTAAGCCCGCGAGCGCTCCTGTAATACTGGGGGACAACGTCTGGGTCGGTTGCAGATGTATGGTGCTAAAGGGCGCTTCGGTGCCGAACGGGTCCGTGCTTGCTGCAGGCTCGACGGTTACCAAGGCTCTGACCCCGGAGAGATCGCTCTTTGGCGGCGTAAATAAGCTGCTTCGTACCGGAATTGAATGGAATGAATGACAGCTGCAATTTGAGCGGCTATGAACGGAAGGAAAAGACGGAATCTATGAAAGGCATCATCCTCGCCGGCGGGTCCGGCACGCGCCTGTACCCGCTCACGCTCGTGACCTCCAAGCAGCTGCTGCCGGTCTACGACAAGCCCATGATCTACTACCCGCTTAGCACCCTCATGCTGGCGGGCATCCGGGACATCCTCATCATCTCCACCCCGACCGACCTCCCCAACTTCGAGCGCCTGCTCGGGGACGGCTCGCGCTACGGCGTGAACCTCTCCTACGCCGAGCAGCCGAGCCCCGACGGCCTGGCGCAGGCGTTCACCATCGGCGAGGAGTTCATCGCCGGCGAGCCCTGCGCCCTGGTGCTCGGCGACAACATCTTCTACGGCAACGGCCTGTCCCGCCACCTGACGCGCGCCGTGCAGAACGCCGAGTCTGGCCGCGCCACGGTCTTCGGCTACCACGTCGACGACCCCGAGCGCTTCGGCGTGGTGGAGTTCGATGCGCAGGGGAGGGCCGTCTCCATCGAGGAGAAGCCCGCGGAGCCCAAGAGCTCCTACGCCGTCACCGGCCTGTACTTCTACCCGGGCGACGTCGCCGCCAAGGCCCACAAGGTTCAGCCTTCCGCCCGCGGGGAGCTGGAGATCACCACGCTCAACCAGATGTACCTGGAGGAGGGGACGCTCTCCGTCGTCACCCTCGGCCGCGGATACGCGTGGCTGGACACCGGCACCATGGAGAGCCTGCACGAGGCGGCGGAGTTCGTCCGAGCCGTGGAGCACTCCCAGGACCTTCCCGTGTCCGTGCCCGAGGAGATCGCCTGGGAGAACGGATGGATCACCACCGAGGGGCTCAAGGAGGCCGCGAAGGCCTACGGCAAGTCGGTCTACGGGCAGCACCTGAAGAAGGTCGCCGCCGGCGAGATCGTCAACAGCCCGCGCGAGTACTAGGAACTGAGGAGACATACATATGGCAGAGGAGACCTTCTCCCCCAAGAACATCATCGTAACGGGCGGCTGCGGCTTCATCGGCAGCAACTTCGTGCACTACGTCGTGGACAACCACCCGGGCGTCCACGTGTCCGTCCTGGATAAGCTGACCTACGCCGGCAACCCGGAGAACATCGCCGGGCTGCCCTCCGACCGCGTGGAGCTCGTCGTCGGCGACATCTGCGACGCGGAGCTGCTGGACAGGCTGGTCCCGGGCCACGACGCGATCGTGCACTACGCCGCCGAGAGCCACAACGACAACTCCATCGCCGACCCCGAGCCGTTCCTCCGCACCAACGTCGAGGGCACCTTCCGCCTGCTGGAGGCCGTTAGGAAATACGGCGTCCGCTACCACCACGTCTCCACCGACGAGGTCTACGGCGACCTGGCGCTCGACGACCCGGCCAAGTTCACCGAGGAGACGCCGTATAAGCCGAGTTCCCCGTACTCGAGCACAAAGGCGTCCTCCGACATGCTCGTGCGCGCCTGGACCCGCACCTACGGCCTGCGCACCACGATCTCCAACTGCTCCAACAACTACGGCCCCTACCAGCACGTGGAGAAGTTCATCCCACGCCAGATCACGAACATCGTCGACGGCGTCCGCCCCAAGCTCTACGGTAAGGGCGAGAACGTCCGAGACTGGATCCACACCGAGGACCACTCCTCGGCCGTCTGGGACATCCTCACGAAGGGCCGCATGGGGGAGACCTACCTCATCGGCGCCGACGGCGAGAAGGACAACATCACGGTCCTGCGCATGATCCTCACGGCCATGGGCCGCGACCCCGAGGACTTCGACTGGGTCGCCGACCGCCCCGGCCACGACCGCCGCTACGCCATCGACAGCACGAAGCTCCAGCGCGAGCTGGGCTGGAGGCCGGCCCACACCGACTTCGCCGAGGGGCTCAAGCAGACGATCGACTGGTACGTCGCCAACGAGTCCTGGTGGCGCCCGGCCAAGGAGGCCACCGAGGCCCGCTACCGCGCGCAGGGCCAGTAGGAGGGGAGAGACCTATGACAGATATCGCATTCGAGAAGGACCTCTCCGTCACCGAGACCGGCATCGGGGGCCTGATGGTCGTCGACCTCGCCGTCCACGGCGACTCGCGCGGCTGGTTCAAGGAGAACTGGCAGCGCGCCAAGATGACCGCCCTGGGCATCCCGGACCTCAAGGTCGTCCAGAACAACATCTCCTACAACGACAAGAGGGGCGTCACCCGCGGCATCCACGCCGAGCCCTGGGACAAGTTCATCTCCGTCGCCCGCGGCTCGGTCTTCGGCGCCTGGGTGGACCTGCGCGAGGGCAGCGCCACCTACGGGAAGGTCTACACGACCGTACTGGACCCAAGCAAGGCCATCTACGTCCCGCGCGGCGTTGGCAACTCCTTCCAGGCCCTGGAGGACGGCACCGCCTACACCTACCTGGTGGACGCCCACTGGTCCCTTGAATTGAAGAAGACCTACACCTTCGTGAACCTCGCCGACCCCGAGCTCAATATTCAGTGGCCGATCCCGCTCGATGAGGCCACCGTCTCCGAGGCCGACCTCAACCACCCGATGCTGAAGGACGTCGTCCCCATGGCGCCGAAGCGCACCCTCGTCACCGGTTGCAACGGCCAGCTGGGCCGTGCGGTCCGCGCGCTGGCCGAGGAGCGCGGCGTCGCCAAGGACTTCGACTTCTGCGACATCGACACCTTCGACATGTCCGACCCGGACGCCTACGATCAGTACGACTGGTCGCTCTACGGCACCGTGATCAACTGCGGCGCCTACACGGCCGTGGATAAAGCGGAGACCCCCGAGGGCCGCGTCATCGCCTGGAAGGCGAACGCGACGGGGCCGGCGCTGCTCGCCCGCACCTGCGCCGAGCACGGGGTCACGCTCGTCCACGTTTCCTCCGACTACGTCTTCGACGGCACCGCCGAGGTCCACACCGAGGAGGAGCCCCTCAGCCCGCTGTCCGTCTACGGCCAGACCAAGGCCGCCGGCGACATCGCCGTGGCCGGCTGCCCGCGCCACTACATCATGCGCTCCAGCTGGGTCATCGGCGAGGGCCACAACTTCGTCAAGACGATGAAGGGCCTCTCCGATCGCGTCGCCGACCCCGAGGACAAGCTGGACAAGGTCACCGTGGTCGACGACCAGCTGGGACGCCTGACCTTCACGCGCGACATGGCCGAGGCCATCTTCCACGTGCTGGGCTCGCACGCCCCCTACGGCACCTACAACTGCACCGGCTCGGGCGCGGTCAGGTCCTGGGCCGACATCGCCCGCGCCGTCTTCGAGGCCGCCAACGGCAACGGCGACAGGGTCGTGCCGGTTTCGACCGACGACTACTACGCGAGCGCCGAGGGCCCCGTAGCCCCGCGCCCGGTCCACTCCGCGCTCGACCTGTCCAGGCTGGAGTCGGTCGGTTTCCACATGCCCGACTGGGAGGAAGAGCTGACCATCTACTTAAATAGCTTTTAAGCTATCAAATAGTTAACCATTTAACCATTTTCGTTCTTTGACAATTGGAGAATGACATGAAGATCGCTGTCGCCGGTACCGGCTACGTCGGCCTGTCCCTAGCCGTCCTGCTCTCGCAGCACAACGAAGTTCACGCGCTGGACATCGTGCCCGAGAAGGTCGAGAAGATTAACAACTACGTATCGCCCATTCAGGACGACGAGATCGAGCGCTTCCTGTCAGAGGCCAAGGCGGGGGAGCGCGAGCTCGACCTGCACGCCACCGTGGACGTGGCCGAGGCCTATTCGGGCGCCGACTACGCCGTCATCGCCACGCCGACGAACTACGACTCGGACAGGAACTTCTTCGACACGAGCTCCGTCGAGGCCGCTATCGCCGCCGTGCGCTCGGTGAACCCGGACGCCTGGATCGTCATCAAGTCGACAATCCCCGTCGGCTACACCGCGGGTCTGCGCGAGAGGCTGGGCGACAGCAAGATTTTCTTCAGCCCGGAGTTCCTGCGCGAGAGCAAGGCGCTCTACGACAACCTGCATCCCAGCCGCATCGTGGTGGGCGCGCCCAAGGAGGACGCCGAGGCCGTCGCGGCTGCCGAGCGCTTCGCGCGTCTGCTCGCGCAGGGCGCCGATCCCGCCGAGCTGGAGCGCGTGAACGCCGACGGCTCCAAGGGCATCCCGGAGTTGGTGCTGGGCACCACCGAGGCCGAGGCCGTGAAGCTTTTCGCCAACACCTACCTGGCGCTGCGCGTGGCCTACTTCAACGAGCTCGACACCTACTGCGAGGTCCGCGGCCTCAACACCCGCGACGTCATCGACGGCGTGTGCTTGGAGCCGCGCATCGGCAGCCACTACAACAACCCCAGCTTCGGCTACGGCGGCTACTGCCTGCCCAAGGACACCAAGCAGCTGCTGGCGAACTACAAGGACGTTCCGCAGAACCTGATCGAGGCCATCGTGGAGGCCAACCGCACCCGCAAGGACTTCGTCGCCGACGAGGTGCTGCAGATGGTGTGGGACCGCGTCTACGAGGGCAAGCCGAAGCCGGTCGTGGGCGTCTACCGCCTGACGATGAAGTCCAACTCCGACAACTTCCGAGCGAGCTCCATCCAGGGCGTCATGAAGCGCGTGAAGGCCAAGGGCGTGCCCGTGGTGGTCTACGAGCCCACGCTGGACGCGCCGGAGTTCTTCGGTTCCGAGGTTACCCACGACCTGGAGGTCTTCAAGGCCGGCTGCGACGTGATCGTCGCCAACCGCTGGAGCGACGAGCTCGCGGACGTGGCGGACAAGGTGTACACGAGGGATCTGTTTAAGCGGGACTAGGGGAGAGTATTCCCAGCGGCGACTCTAACCTTGCTTAATAATCTCAATGTCAAGAATGATCCCGTATCAGCTAGCGCCGATACGGGATCATTTAATGTAGGTTTGGACCCCTTGCAGCTAACAGGCAATGAGATTTTTATAGCATGTTAACCTATGAACACCATTGTCTCAGCGTCTACCCCTTCGCTAACCCTAAGTCTCGGTGTATTGAATTCTTCTGGCGATGCAAGCGCGATCGCGGCACAAGCCTGATTGAAGGCGGTTTGCAGGTCGAGTCCGAATCCGATGCTCGAATACAGCTGAGCGGCGAACGCCTTCGCGGCGGAGTCCGATATGGAATTCGTCATGCCTATCGTCGCATCGACATGGCGCAGTATCTTATCAGCCTCCTCATCAGAGTAGCAGGCGTTGAAAACGATCAGCCTAACGTGTTTGGCGGCGGCTCCGACAACCACCGATAGACGCTCTTTATCGAGAAGAGCTGAATTACCAAACTGGTCTTCGAGCACAATACTTCCGTCAACCGCTCCGTGACCACTGAAGTGGACGATGTCGGGGTTAGTCTCATTGAGCACTTGAAGCAGGTCGCTCTGTCGCACCGCCCATCGGTCGTTGAAAACGACGCATTGGGGATTGTCCGACTTGCGTATAGCCTCGTGGATGTCTCGTGCTTCCGCCTCGATTCTGAGACGCACCTCGTCCTCGGGAGACGTGCCGAGGTATAACACCGTAACCTTCTCAGGCATGCTTTCTAGTGTTTCAAGCCTTGTCGCATGATCTTCGATTGTGCGGTTCATTGAGCCCATGGCTCTGTTGAGCTGAAGTGCGTCCTGCTTGTGTTTCTTCGCAGCGGCGTTTTCTATACGCTGCCTTTCGCGTCCGACCTTTGCGGTTGCCGTGTTCACTTCTTTCTGCTTTACTGCGATTTTACCCTGAAGGCTCGCAATCTCCTTCTGCGCGCGCTCCTTGTCGCGCAGGGCGGATTGGTAAGATCGTAGTTTGCTACTACAGGACGATTCCGTACGCGCCTTCGTTGCCGCCGTCTGTGCGGCGTTCGCTTTTGTTTCAGCCGCGGTGAGCTTTGACTGTTCCCTCGCAAGCTTCTTTTGGAGGTCTGTCAATTCGCGCTGCCTTCTATCAAGGGTGCGCTGTTCCTGTTCTAAACTCATGTTGTTACCTTTCTCTATCTCTTCGCATAGGCCTATTGTACTAATCGAAACGTATGACCTGAGGAGTCTTGATTCGGCATTAAAAACTCGACGTAATCGCCTTTTCCTTTCACCGACTGGCAAAACGATTTACACCTAATTTTGGGAATTCATCACAGGCTCTTTCCCCGCTTGTAACCTGATCTCGCTACACTAATAACTGCTGCTACCAGGTAGTTTTCTGGCGCAGTTTCCATTGGCTCTTGCGAAGATCGGAGCGGTTATGTTTGCTGCCGCGTTCCACACCAGCCGTCACTACATCCTGCTTACTGCCATGGCCTGCCTATGCGTTTTGCTGGGTGGGCCTTCTTATGCTGCGGGCGCGGACAGCCTGTTCATCGCGGGCGCCACGTACTACGAGCCGGGCATATCGGGCCCCGGTTGGGCCTGGACCGATGCCGACCATCTGGAGCTTAACGGCTACACGGGCGAGGCCATCGGCGCGGACGACGACCTGGTGGTGACGCTGACCGGGCAGAACACTGTTGTCGAGACGAGCGCGCTCGACGTGGACATCTCGCGTTGCGGCATGGAGGTGTGGGGCGATTTGACGCTCCGCGGTACCGGGTCGCTGACGGCCACGGGCTCGCAGTGCGGGATCTACGTGTCGGGGGCGCTCGCGGTGGATGGCTGTAAGGTTGACGCGCGGGCCGACGGCGCCGGCATCGCGGATGCGCGGGTGGCCGGTGTGATCGCGGACGGTCTTGCCGTTCGCGGCCCCGGGCGCGTTGTCGCCGCGGGCGCGGGCTCCGGGGCGGGCGTGAGCGCCTATGGCGTGTGCCTGCCGAGCGGGGCTGCCGGCGGCGGTGCGGCCGGGCAACTTACCGTAGATGCGTCCTGGCTGGATGCGTCGGGCGCCGAAGGCGGCGTCGCCTGCCTGGGCGGGTCGCTTGCATCCGCGCGCTTTGTGGCGCCTGCGGGTGGGACCTTTGGCACGGGCGGCGTGGTGGGTGCCGACGGGTCCGTGGCAGCGCATGTGACGATCGAGCCCGTGGATACCACGGCGCCGGCGGGGGAGACCGGCGGCCCCGATGTGCCGGGCGATGGTCCGTCCGCCCCTGGCACCGATCCCGCTACCGGCGAGCCCGCTGCGGATCCCTCGGCAAACCCCACACAAAAGCCCGCGGCCGCGACTAAGACGGTGACCACGCCCACAGTGACCGACACCACGGCCGCCAAGGCCTCTAGGCCCAAGGCCGCCACCGCGACGACCGTCTCGCTCCCCAAGGCCGGTGATAACTGCTGGATCGCCGCATCCCTAACGCTAATCTTTCTCGGCATAGCGCTCCTATGCGCCGCGATTCGCTGCTAAGGCGCTCGATTTCCAGAGGCGAAGAGAAAATCGAACCGTCAAGCCCAAACCGATCCCTAGCAACATATCCGTGGCTAGATATTGTCCGGGCCGATGTTACCCTCCATAACTTCTGATTGTTGCCGTCTTGACGATTATGTATCTTTACATTACCTTCTGAAACATATGGCGCACCTTGTCCAGGCGGCTGTTTGGACGGCGGGGCTGGATGACCGGCTGACCGACAGCGGCCTGATATCCTTTCAGCTCTGTAAGGCATACGCTCCGCCCGTTGGTGTAAAAGGCCAGATCAGTACGGTATGCCTGTATACAGCGGGCGGGAATCTCGCCAGTAATGACAACTTCATCCTTTTTTACCTGGGCCGTTTCGATGGTGGCACAGTATTTCGGTGCATCATGATAAGCCCTGGAAAGGTATTCCTGGGGCGCATAGAGGGTGAAGGAGAGATAAGGTTCCAGCAGCTGCGTCCCCGATTCCTTCAATGCCTGTTCCAATACAATCGGGGCCAATGAGCGGAAGTCCGCCGGCGTGCTGACCGGACTGTAATAAAGCCCGTATTCAAAGCAAATCTTACAGTCCGTTACGTTCCAGCCGAACAAGCCCTGCTCCAGCCCGTAACGGATACCATCCCTGACAGCGTTTTGAAAACTCTGGTTCAAGTATCCCAGCGAAACCCGGCTCTCGTATTGTACACCGGAGCCAAGCGGGAGTGGTGTAACAGACAGTCCGATGGATGCCCAAAACGGGTTGGGCGGCACCTCGATATGGATGGTGTGGCTGGCTGCTTTGAGCGGCCGCTCCATATAAATGACGGAGGGTTCCTTCACCGCTGTTTCAATCTTGTACTTTTCCGCCAGCAAAGCGGAAACAACCTCCAACTGCACCCGGCCTAAAAAAGAAAGAATGATCTCGTGGGTGATGGAATCCACCTCGTAGCGCAAAAGCGGGTCAGTATCCGCAATTTGAGTAAGAGCGTCCAGCAGCCGTTCTCTTTGCGCTGCCGTTTTCGGCGCAATCGTCGTCCGCAGCATGGGGAGGGGGGCATCACGCCACCTTTCACGAGGAAGCCGGGTGTCGTCCCCCAATACGTCGTTTAATCCCACGCTGTCGCTGGGAAGGATAACAATTTCACCCGGATAAGCGGTGTCTGTCCGAACAATCTCCCCTTTGGATGGAATACGCATCTCTGTGATTTTCAGCTTTTCTCTCCCGGCCAGAGCCACCGTATCCCGCAGGCGCAGCGTTCCGCTGTATAGCCGCAAATAGATGAGCCGCTGGCCACAATCTGTATACTCCACCTTGAAAACGCTGCCGCATAGGGCGTCGCTCCCCTGTTCCCCAATCGGTTGGAACAGCCCTGTCACCGCATCCATCAACGGTTGAATGCCAAGGCCCTTTTTGGCGCTGCCATGATAGACCGGGAACAGGGAGGCGTCTTGAACCCGCCGCTGTTCCTCCCGCGCAAGTTCTTCCCGGCTGATCGGTTCTCCTGCGATATACTTTTCCAATAATTTATCGTTATTTTCGATGACCGCATCCCATGCTTCTATGTCGGTATTTTCCTCCAGGACTATTTCCGGGGACAGCGACACCGTCTGCTTGATGATAATATCGGCGGAGAGCTTATCCCGAACAGACTGATACACGCCCTGCAAATCAACGCCAGCCTGGTCGATCTTATTGATAAAGATAACGGTGGGAATGTCCATTTTCCGCAGGGCATGGAACAGAATACGGGTCTGGGCCTGCACACCATCTTTAGCGGAGATCACCAAGATGGCCCCATCTAAAACAGCCAAAGAGCGGTACACCTCCGCCAAAAAATCCATGTGGCCGGGCGTATCCACAATGTTGACTTTACATCTGTGCCACTGGAAGGAAGTGACTGCCGCTTGAATGGTAATCCCACGCTGCCGCTCCAAAAGCATGGTGTCCGTCCTCGTTGTCCCTTTTTCGACGCTCCCCGGTTCTGAAATGGCTCCGCTGGCATATAGCAGGCTCTCCGTCAAGGTCGTCTTTCCAGCGTCTACATGGGCAAGAATTCCAATATTGATTATTTTCATGTGATTGTCCTCCCTTTACAGCCCCAAAGGGCATAAAAATCCCCAGCAGTAAAATACTTTTACCGCTGGGGATGATAATCTGCGGACATACACATATACAGCATACACCTGTTTGTGAGTGCTGTTTTTGGGGATATGTCAAAATTGATAAGGCAAAAGTATTCTTAAATTGGGTACAAAAAACTAAGCCCCTACAAAAGGAGCTATCATAATCCTTTGTTCCCACTATTTGATTATAGTTTTATTTAAGAATACCTTGCCGCATATTTTTTACTCCTTTTCTGGATTAAATCATTGTATCACATCAGTTTTTATCACATCAGTTTTAGGAAAGCAAGTACCTAAAAGAAATTTTTCTTCCCCTTATATGTAACAATCATACCGGCTTCCTAGCGTTCAGAATGTTTTCTGCTGTCTGCTGTGGTGTTTGGTTGGAATTGTCCAACCAAAAGCCGATCCGTGGTGTTGTCTGCATTTTACTAAATACAAATTCAATGTATACAGAAAGAAATATATAAGGAGTGGGAGGGATTCCGCCGTAGTCGGCATTGTAGGAAAATCCAAAAGTTTAGATTTTCTCAAAATGCTTATCTTTTGGTCTTTGGTTCGGAATAGTGTAGTGCTGGCGGTCTATCTATTGTTTTCGGTTGCTTGCTTCTTTACCGTACATGAGCATTGTTGCAGGAATTATCCTGAAAGCATGCCCTAGCACCCTGTGCAGCAATGCCTACGACTTTGCGTTTTGTCCCGAGCCCTGCTACGACCGCTGGTTGACCTCGCCGATCCCGAGGACTGGGGTCCCAGTAACCGCATCCTCAAAAACTACCTGTCGTTTTCTTTTAGCCGCGCGGTGTTTTTAACCGAGCGCGACGCGGACCAGACCGCGCCGCAGCTAGCTACACGTTCGCGGTGCCGCAGTTCTATGGTGGCCGAATCCAGCTGCTCCTGCCGCTGTTCCTGACCGGCGACAGGCCCGAGCTGGCGCTGACCATCCAGCGCGAGGACGGCTTTTACGCCGCGCGCCCCTGCCTCAGACTCGACATGGCTTACAACACCGCGCGACTTATCTGCCGCCCCGAGACATCCTGGATTAAGCGATAAATGGTGGTTTAGCTGCGGGTTTGCCGGTTACCTTGGTTGCTTTGGTTTGGCTGGAGCCCACGAATTTAAAATCGAGGGCAAAAAGTTCTTGGTAAACCGCGCGCGGCTATGTTAGTATCTCTTTTGCCGAAAGGCGACGGGCGATTGGCTCAGGGGTAGAGCATATCCTTCACACGGATGGGGTCACAAGTTCGAATCTTGTATCGCCCACCATCAAAAGCACAGGTCAGAGGTGTTAAGCCTCTGGCCTTTTTCTTTTTGACACCAAGGATGACACCAAAACTGACACCAAAAATAAATCTTACTCGTCTAAGGCATCATTTTTGTCGCGCCCTTTTTGCTGATGCTATTGCATGTTTTGTATAAAACGCATGCGTACATTCATTGAATTCCCCATGTGATCCGCGCGCAAATGTGGAGACAGAGACCACACGCCCAGGGCTCCTTCCAGCGGATTTCTATCACACGAGGGATTTTCGGCAGAACTCGTCAAGCTATTGGTTTGCTTCCGGTACTTACCCTCATGATGGCCCAGTAGATAATCGGCCATGCCCGTGATCCGCACGGCCCGCGGCCGAAACCAGGGGAGGCGCAAATGGACGAAATCGTCTGCGCAAACACCGCATTCCGCTACTGGCGCTGCCCGCCGCAGGTGCGCGATCTCTACCCGCGCCTGCCCAACTCCGAAGACGGCTGGCGAGCTCTATCCCAAGCCCCTTTCGTAACCGACGTCCTCAAGGCCCCGATTATCGCTGTAGCTTCGCCAGGTTCTTGTAATCACCACTCGGGATTGCGCTCCACTATTCGCTGGGAAGGGGCATCGGATGCCGGCACAACAATCGACACTCATTTAGGCTTTAGTGTCACCAATCCGCTTAACACGTTATTTACTATGACACGCTTTGTGTCTCAAATAGATCTCGTGCTGGCTATGTACGAACTATGCGGCTGGTTTTCTGTTTTCGAGCCAACCCCCGCTGCCGAAATGCAGCTAAAAATGGCAGAAGAGGAGAATCGCAATTCCAGCACGCAGGATCTGTTCGAACTTGGAGAAAGCGAAGACGAGGTTCCTTGGAAACGAGTTTATGCCCACGCAACCGTAAAGGACCCAGTTAATGAAGGCAAAACGAGCAAGCGTGAGGATGGAAGAGAGGTTACGAAACTCAAAGGTACTTCTCTTTGGATGAGAAAGCCGCTTATCGAACTGAGCGACCTGCATCGATTCGCCGATAAGGTCAAAAGTCAAATGTGGGGAAAGCAGTTTTATGATGCCGCTCAACAGGTTATCGGCATTGCTGCATCTCCACTCGAGGTCGCGGGGGTCCTGCTCCTAAGTCGTTCTCGACGTCTAGGTGGTTCAGGTTTCAGATACGTGTACCTCAACGATTTAACCCCTCTATCCGAGGCAGCCCAAAGCATCGCAGGTCAGAAGGTCTGCTACGGCGACATCGTGATTGTAAACCCAATGCTAATGAAGGCAGTAATTATCGAGATTCAAGGTGAAGTCATCCATGGATCAGGCGCGGTACTTGACCACGATGCGGAACGTATGACTGCGCTCCAGAGCATGGGTTTCGACGTGTTCCTGGTAACCCACGATATGCTTAACGACAAAAAGCAGCTAGACACCATAGTCAAAAGCGTCTGCAGTCGTTTGGGGATTCGATATAAAGCCAAATCCGAGGCGATGAAGCGCGCCGAGACGCGACTGCGAGCAAATGTTTTGTGCAACTGGTTGGAAATCGCGAATTAGCCGGCAACGAGATACTAGAACAACCTTGTTTGCCTGCCAGTAAATTAGTGCCATTTCAAAACCATGCCGGATTACGGGGCTGGACCCGGACCGGCCGTCCATACCCTGCATCTCACGAAATTCGCAAGTCGTCTACCTGCGGTTTTGATTTTACCGATTACGGCATGCCCGAGGGTTCCCGGCCTGGCCCCGTAAACCGGCATGGTTTTGAGATCGCCGGGTGGGCGGGGGCGCGATTGGTCCCGATAATGGGCCTGGTGCCGGCAGGATGGCCGTTGGGCGGATGGCGGCCCGCGCCACGGAAGCGTTAAAACGGCGGCCGGCGGGACTCGAGATGTCCCAAGGGCGCCGGAGAGGGGGCGGCGGCCACGCCGCCGCCCGCGGGGCGCGCCCCGCGGGCCGGATCGGGCACCGCGGGCCCCTCGCTCCCGAGCCCGTACCGCATCCCCGGCCCCGCCGCCGAAAGATTTTTCCGAGATTGTCCTTGCATCGGCGGGGGAGTTCCCGTATAGTACTTCTTCGCACGGGGGCGTAGCTCAGCTGGGAGAGCGCTTGACTGGCAGTCAAGAGGTCAGGGGTTCGATCCCCCTCGTCTCCACCCGAGCATTGAATGGGGCTCCAACGCAAGTTGGGGCCTTTTTTCATATCAATCGTCTTGCAGTTTGTCTTTACTTAGTGGCTGTTGAAGTAAATCCAACCTAAATTGCAAATATGAATGAAATTAACGCCCTACGCCATTGCAGGCCAAAATAAGGCGTCAACGCAATGTAAAGAGGCCAGGCGTGTTGCCCGGCCTCGAAATACTCTGGTGGGCCCTCCGGGATTCGAACCCAGAACCCAGGGATTATGAGTCCCCTGCGCTAACCGTTGCGCCAAGAGCCCTTATGTACTGTGATAATAATTTCAACAATGGAAATTCATTTCCCATTGGGTTAAATCACGATTTGAAATACTACCATGCACAAGCATGTCGCACAACGCACGATCAAACCATGTTTTTAACACCCGGTATTCCCTGACAATCAAGATGCATCACAAGAAATATCACTGGATGGGAATTGTTCAACCCATTATCCCAAGACTGCAAATAGAGTTAACCATCGGCGAACTGGTGCCATTTCAAAACCATGCCGGATTACGGGGCTGGACCCGGACCGGCCGTCCATACCCTGCATCTCACGAAATTCGCAAGTCGTCTACCTGCGGTTTTGATTTTACCGATTACGGCATGCCCGAGGGTTCCCGGCCTGGCCCCGTAAACCGGCATGGTTTTGAGATCGCCGGGTGGGCGGGGGCGCGATTGGTCCCGATAATGGGCCTGGTGCCGGCAGGATGGCCGTTGGGCGGATGGCGGCCCGCGCCACGGAAGCGTTAAAACGGCGGCCGGCGGGACTCGAGATGTCCCAAGGGCGCCGGAGAGGGGGCGGCGGCCACGCCGCCGCCCGCGGGGCGCGCCCCGCGGGCCGGATCGGGCACCGCGGGCCCCTCGCTCCCGAGCCCGTACCGCATCCCCGGCCCCGCCGCCGAAAGATTTTTCCGAGATTGTCCTTGCATCGGCGGGGGAGTTCCCGTATAGTACTTCTTCGCACGGGGGCGTAGCTCAGCTGGGAGAGCGCTTGACTGGCAGTCAAGAGGTCAGGGGTTCGATCCCCCTCGTCTCCACCCGAGCATTGAATGGGGCTCCAACGCAAGTTGGGGCCTTTTTTCATATAGGCACACAAGGTCAAAGGCGGCACCATGATCCTCCTGGTCGACAAGATCGAAAAAAGCTTCGGCGCGCGCGTCCTCTTTAGCGGCGCGTCCTTTCAGATCAACTCCGGCGAACGCTTTGCGCTCGTGGGACCCAACGGCGCCGGCAAAACCACCATGCTCAAAATCATCATGGGTATCGACAGCCCCGACGCCGGCCAGGTCCAGTACTCCAAGGACTGTCAGGTGGGCTACCTCGAGCAGGAAACCAACCTGGAGCACAAGGACACGACCATCCTCGCCGAGGTCATGGCCGCCGCCAAGGAAATCCGGCGCATGGGTGAGCGCGCCAACGAGCTGCAGGCCCAGATCACCGAGCTCTCTGAGCAGGGCAAGGACGTCGACGCGCTCCTTAACGAGTACGGCCAGGTCCAGGACCGCTTTGAGCACTTGGGCGGCTACGAGCTCGAAAGCAATGCCCGCAAGATCCTGTCCGGTCTGGGCTTTAAGGTCACCGACTTTGAGCGCCCGTGTTCCGAGTTCTCGGGCGGCTGGCAGATGCGCATCGCGCTGGCCAAGCTCTTCTTGCGCCATCCCGACCTGCTGCTTCTGGACGAGCCCACCAACCACCTGGACCTCGAAAGCGTCCAGTGGTTGCGCGGCTTTATCGCCAACTACGACGGCGCCGTTCTCATCGTCAGCCACGACCGCGCCTTTATGGACGCCTGCGTCGACCACGTCGCCGCGCTCGAGAACCGCCGCGTGACCACCTACACCGGCAATTACAGCAGCTACCTCAAGCAGCGCGAGGACAACCTGGAGCAGATGCGCGCCAAACGTGCCGCCCAGGAGCGCGACATCGCCCACATGCAGGTCTTCGTCGACAAGTTCCGTTACAAGCCCACCAAAGCCGCCCAGGCGCAGGAGCGCATTCGCAAGATCGAGCAAATCAAAAAAGAGCTCGTCATCCTGCCCGAGGGCCACAAGCACATCGACTTTAAGTTCCCCGACCCGCCGCGCTCGGGCGACATGGTCGTGGGCCTGGAGGGCGTGTCCAAGTCCTACGGCAACAAGCACATCTATAGCGATATCGACCTCAAGCTCTATCGCGGCGAGCACGTGGCGCTCGTCGGCCCCAACGGCGCCGGCAAGTCCACCCTCATGAAGATCATCGCCGGCCTGGAGCCGCCCACTACCGGCACGCGCGACCTCGGTACCAACGTGGGCGTGGCCTATTACGCCCAGCACGCGCTCGAGGGCATGACCGAGTCCAACACCGTCCTGCAAGAAATCGACACCGTCACGCCTAAGTGGACCGTGCCGCAGCAGCGCAGCCTGCTGGGCGCCTTCCTGTTTAGCGACAACGATTCCATCGAAAAGCAGGTTCGCGTTCTTTCCGGCGGCGAAAAGGCGCGTCTGGCCCTGGCTAAGATGCTCGTGGCCCCCGAGGCACTTCTGTGCCTGGACGAGCCCACTAACCACCTGGACATCGACTCGGTGGACATGCTCGAGAACGCCCTGCAAAACTTCCCCGGCACCATCGTGCTGATTAGCCACGACGAGCACTTGGTGCGAGCCGTGGCCAACCGCGTCATCGACATCCGCGATGGCAAGGTCACGGTCTATGACGGCGACTACGACTACTACCTCTACAAGCGCGAGGACCTCGCGGCCCGCGCTGCCGCCGAGGCTGCAGGGGAGAGCACGCCTTCCGCGGCCAAGCCCACCAAAGCCAGCGCCGCCCAGGCCGATACCCCCGCTGCGGCCCCCAAGCCGGCCGAGGGCAAAAAGACCAAGGAGCAAAAGCGCGCCGAGGCCCAGGCCCGCGCCGCGCTCAACAAAAAGCTCAAGGGCGTGCGCAACCAGCTCAAGAAGATCGAGGCCGAGCTCGACAAAAAGCGCGCCCGCTATGACGAGCTTATGGAATTGATGGCGAGCGAAGAGCTTTATGCCGATCAGGATAAGTTCAACGCCGCGCTGGGGGAATATAACGGGCTTAAGCAAGAGCTGCCCAAGCTCGAGGACGAATGGCTGGAGCTTTCCACCCAGATCGAAGAGGAGACCGCGCGTGAACTCTCGTAAGGCCGCTGCCGTGGCGATGAGCATCATCGCCATCGCTTGTCGCATCTGCGGCATCTTTATGAGCGCGATGACCGTGCTACTGTGCTTTAGCGGCCTCTCCGCCAAGCTGCAGATTGTGGGCTTTGTCGTTGAGCTTTCGCGCGCGCTGCCGAGCACCATTGCCGGCTACGGCGTCATCACATCGCCCTTCGGCGGCGTGTTCCGCCTGGATTACGCCATCGTGGCCGTCATCCTGTTTGTGACCGACTACCTGCTCTCGCGCGCCTCGCGCCGTGTCCGCTAGGGGAGCGCCATGTCCAGCAGCTACTTCATGAACCTGCTTGCCAGCGCCGTCGCCGTCATCGTGGGCATCGTGATCCACGAGAGCGCACACGCCGCCGCAGCCTGGGCGCTTGGCGACAAGACGGCCCGTTCGCGCGGCCGCGTCTCGCTCAACCCGCTCAACCATATCGACCCGTTTGGCACCATCATCCTACCGCTGCTCATGCTCGCCGCCGGCGGCCCGGTGTTCGCCTTCGCCAAGCCCGTGCCGGTCTACCTCAACAACCTCAAGCACCCCAAGCGCGACGAGGTCTTGGTGAGCGCGGCCGGCCCCGCATCGAACATCGCACTGGCGTGCCTTGCGGCCGCCATCATGCACGCAGCATACGGCAACCTCTACACCAGCATGTCCTTTGCCGTAGCGTCCCAAATCATGAACTTCGGCGCCACCTTTATCGTGGTCAACCTGTCGCTTGCGTTCTTTAACCTCATCCCGATTCCGCCGCTTGACGGCTCGTCTATCATCGTGCCGTTTCTCAAAGGCAAGGCACTCGCCAACTACTACCAACTTCAGCAATACGCCATGCCGATTCTTATCATCGTGCTGTATCTGCTGCCCATGTGGACCGGCATCGATGTGATCGGCCGGTATTTCGACGTTACCGTGTATCCGCTCGCTGGGCAGCTGCTTAACTTCGCAATCGCCGGCATCTAGGGTAAACTTACAGGTCGACTGTGCAAAACGGTCGCAGCATACACCCAAACCGCGCCGCGAAGGCGCCGTCAAAGGAGGTCGAAGATGTCGTATCGCGTGTCGACGCAGGTCTACAGCGGACCGTTCGACCTGCTGCTGCAGCTGGTAACCCGCCAAAAAGTAGATATCGGCGCCATCTCTATCAGCGAGGTGGCCGAGCAGTACCTGGCCGAGGTCGAGCGTATTGAGGCGCTGGACCTGGACGTGGCGAGTGACTTTCTGCTGGTCGCGGCAACCCTTTTGGACATCAAGGCCGCCTCGCTGGTGCCGCAGGAGGCCCCCAGCAAAGCCGACGACGATGACGAGATTGACGAAGACCTCGAAGAGCTCAGTGCACTCGACGGCGACGCCCTGCGCGAGGTCCTGATCCAGCGCCTGATCGCCTACAAGCAGTTTAAGGGCGCGGCGGCGGCTCTTGGCGCGCGCATGCAGGCCGAAAGCCGCATGCATCCACGTGTGGCCGGTCCCGACCCCGAGTTTTTGGGCCTTATGCCCGACTACCTGGCCGGTATCACGCTGCGCGGCCTCGCCGTCATCTGCGCCGACCTGGACGGCAAGCGTCAGACCTTCCTGCTGGAGGCCGAGCACGTGGCGCCGCATCGCGTACCGCTCGACCTGACGGTGGCCTCGGTCGACCGCTTTACCATGGCGCACCAAACTTGCACCTTCCGCGAGCTGTTAGACGGCGACGCCACCACCGAGCAGCTCGTCGTCACCTTCATGGCCATGCTCGAACTCGCCAAGCGAGGCTCGCTCACCCTGAGCCAGGACGAGATCTTTGGAACCATCCGTATCAACCGCGTCGAGGGCGCCGAGGCCTACGTGCCCGGCGAGGGCCCCGAGCTCACCGAATAGGAGCGGCAACCATGTCAACCCTTTCCACGCTAGATGCAAACAGCCTCAAAGGCGCCCTCGAGGCGCTCCTGCTGGTTTCGAGCGATCCGGTGAGCGCGCCCGCGCTGGCAGATGCGCTGGATATCGCCCCGGGCGAGTGCGCGTCGCTTTTGGCCGAGCTCAAAGTTGAGTACGAGGAGGCCAATCGCGGCTTTCAGCTGCGCGAGGTCGCCGGCGGCTGGCGCCTGTTTACGCATCCCGCCTACCATGACGTGGTCGAGGCCTATGTGCTGAGCTGGGATACGCAAAAACTGTCGCAGGCGGCACTCGAGACCCTGGCCGTCATCGCCTACCACCAGCCCGTTACGCGCGAGGTGGTCAAGGGCATCCGCGGCGTCAACTCCGACGGCGTCATCGCGTCGCTCGTTGACAAGGGTCTGGTGCGCGAGCTCGGTCGCGACCCCCAGCGCGGTCAGGCCATCATTTACGGCACGACCAACGCCTTTTTGGAGAAGTTTGGTCTGCGCTCCACCCGCGACCTTCCCGATCTGGAGCAGTTTGCCCCCGACGAGCAGTCGCGTCAATTTATCCGCGAGCGCCTGAGCGGCCGCAGCATTCAGTCTACGCTCGAGGAGCAGGTCGAGGACCTGGACGAAGAGCGCGAGCTGCTGGATACCGATGTTGAGGATGTCGAGGCAGTCGGTGGCGAGGAAACACTTGCCACCGACGACGCTGCGGAGGATACGCATGACGAGGACTAGCGAAGCAGGGGAGACGCGTACCGCTGGCGCCACGGGCGCGCCCGCGATCGACCCCCAGCCCGTCTACCCGCACACCATGCGCCTGCAGCGCTTTTTGGCGCGCGCGGGCGTGGCGAGCCGCCGCGGCTCGGAGGACCTGATGACCGCCGGCCGCGTGACCGTCAACGGCCAGGTCGCGACCGAACTGGGTACCAAGGTCGATGTGGACCGCGACCATATCGAGGTTGACGGCATGCCCGTCAAGCTCAACCAGGGCGCCGTGTACCTGATGCTCTACAAGCCGACCGGCTATCTCACCACCATGAGCGATCCGCAGGATCGCCCCTGCGTGGCCGACCTTGTCCCGCGCGACCGCTTTCCGGGGCTCTTCCCGGTGGGTCGCCTGGACCGCGACACCACAGGCCTTTTGCTCTTTACCACCGACGGCGACCTGTCGCAGGACCTGCTGCACCCCAGCAAGCACGTCTACAAGACCTACCAGGCGCTCGTGGACGGCCACCTGACCGATCGCGACTTGGAACCGCTGCGCCGCGGCATCGAGCTCGACGACGGCCTGTGCCAGCCGGCAATCTGCCGCGTCATTACCGCGCGCGAGGCCGAGGCGGTGGCTCCGCAGGGTGTGAAGCCCGGCACCACCGCCGTGGAGGTCATTATCCGCGAGGGGCGCAAGAACCAGGTCAAGCGCATGCTGAGCAAGATCCACCACCCGGTGATCCGCCTGCACCGCTGCAACTTTGCCGGCCTGGAGCTCAAGGACGTGGCCAAGGGCTCGTGGCGCGAGCTCACCGACCGCGAGGTGCAGATCCTCAAGGCCGGCGGCATCCCGCCCAAGCAGGCCGGCGCCAAGCGCGGCGCTGCGCCGGCGACCAACACCGCGACCCGCACGCGCCACCACGGCAGCCACGGCTCCGCGCCCAAGCGCAACACCTACCGCGAGCGCTACACGGGCTAGCCAGTCCGCCAGCAAGCAGCGCCCGCGTCCCATACCAGCACGTCAACCACCGAAAGGAAGCATTGCATGATCGTCGCCATCGACGGCCCCGCCGGATCCGGCAAGTCCACCATCGCCAAGGAGATCGCCCGCCAGCTGGGCTTTAACAAGCTCGACACGGGCGCCATGTATCGCGCCGTCACCTTCGCCGCGCTCGACCGCGGCATTGATCTGGATAACGAGGCTGCAATCGACGCCCTCGCCGAACAAATCGAGATTCGCTTTACCAACGGCACCGGCGAGGACACGCGCCTGACCATCGACGGCGCGGACGCCTCGGCTGCCATTCGCACCCCGCAGGTGGACGCCAACGTCTCCAAGGTCTCGGCCTACCCGGGCGTACGCGCCGCCATGCTTATCCATCAGCATCGCGCCGCCGAGGACCGCGACATCGTGGCCGAGGGCCGCGACATCGGCACCGTCGTGTTCCCCAACGCGCAGGTCAAGGTCTTTCTGACCGCCGACCCGCGCGAGCGCGCCCGTCGCCGCGTGCTGCAGCGCCACCAAAACGATGCCCAGCCGCTCACCGAAGAGCAGCTCGAGGCCGAGGTCGACGAGACGCTCGACGCCCTCAAGCAGCGCGACAAGCTCGACAGCAGCCGCGAGGTCGCGCCGCTCGTGCCCGCCGAGGACGCCGTGCACGTCGACTCCACCGCACATACCATCGACGAGGTCGTCTCGATAATCGAGGACCTCATCAACCAAAGGAGGTAGCTCATGCGCCTGTTTAAGCAGACGCCCGAGGATTACTACAACGCGCCTTATGCCGAGTTCCCCGTGCTCATCCGCGGCACCGTCTTCGTGGTCATGGGCATCCTGTGGGTCTTCTCCAAGCTCATGTGGCGCTGGAAGGTAGAGGACAGCGACCTGCTGTTTGAGCGCCAGGAAGGCCGCGGCAGCGTGGTCATCTGCAACCACACCTCGATGGCCGAGCTCCTTGCTGTAGAGACGGCGCTGTTCTTTGGCGGCCGCCGCATCCGCCCCATTTTTAAATCTGAGTTTGCCAAGAGCAGGATCGTGCGCTGGGCCTTTAGCCGCGTGGGTGGCATTCCCGTCGAGCGCGGCACCGCCGACATGAAGTGCCTGCGCGCCGCCCAGCATGCACTGCAGCGCGGCGAGGACGTCCTGATCTTCCCCGAGGGCACGCGCATCCGCTCGCGCGAGATCAAGCCCGAGGTCCATGGCGGTTTTGCGCTTATCGCCCAGATGGGCAAGGCGCCCGTCAACCCGCTCGCCATCTGCGGCTGGTCCGATATCACGCCTGCGGGCAAAAAGCTCATGCGCCCCAAAAAGTGCTGGATCCGTGCCGGCAAGGCCATCTCGCTATCCGATGCACCGGCCGAGCTCAAGCGCAAGGAGCGCCTGGCATGGTTTGAGTCCGAGGCCATGAGCCGCGTCTACGCCATGCGCGACGACCTGTGCGCCGAGCACCCCGGCAGGTTCTAGCCATGGGCGAGGAAGTCATGAATACCGCCGCGACCGCCGCTGAGGAGGTCGTCCCCACCATCGAGATCGCAGCGCATGCCGGCACCTGCTACGGCGTGCAGCGTGCACTCGACATGGCGCTGGCCGCCGCGCCGCAGGCAGGGGAGAGCGC
Organism: Collinsella sp. HCP28S3_E12; assembly: GCF_052065595.1. NCBI lineage: Bacteria > Bacillati > Actinomycetota > Coriobacteriia > Coriobacteriales > Coriobacteriaceae > Collinsella > Collinsella sp. HCP28S3_E12. The sequence continues at coordinate 46,120 of NZ_JBQHTS010000008.1, read as the reverse complement.
TCAGGTCCACACGCTGGGTCCGCTCATCCATAACCCCATCGTGGTGCGCGAGCTCGCCGAGGCAGGCGTCGGTCTGGCAGACACCCTGGACGACGCCGCATCGGGCACCGTGATTATTCGCGCCCACGGCGTGGTGCCGCAGGTAATCGAGGCTGCTCGCGAGCGCGGCCTTACCGTGGTCGATGCCACCTGCCCCTACGTGAAGAAGGTCCATGTGGCGGCCGAGCGCCTGGTGCGCGAGGGCTACCGTGTGCTCGTCGTGGGCGAGCCGGGCCACCCCGAGGTCGAGGGCATCCTGGGTCACGCCGGCGATGACGCGCAGGTCGTGAGTTGCGCCGCCGATGCGGACGCACTGCCGCTCAAGGGCAAGGTGGGCCTGGTTGTGCAGACCACCCAAACCGCGCAGAACCTGGCCGAGGTCGTGGCCTCCATCACCCCGCGCGTGCAGGAGCTGCGTGTGATCAACACGATCTGCGCTGCCACGAGCGAGCGCCAGCAGGCGGCCGCTGCACTTGCCAACCGCTGCGACTGCATGGTCGTCGTGGGCGGCAAAAATTCGGGCAATACGCGCCGCCTGGCACAGATTTGTGCCGATGTCTGCGAGCACACCCATCACATCGAGGAAGCATCCGAGCTTGAGGCCGCATGGTTTGCCAACGCGCGCCGCATCGGCATCACCGCCGGAGCCTCAACTCCGCAAGAACACATCGAACGCGCCGTTGCGCGCATCAAGGAGCTTTGTCGCTAATCATGGACCAGACCGTACCCGCATACGCCGCCGAGGTGGCCGATTACGGGCGCAGCCGCGACCCCGAGCCGGGTGAGGGCGCGCTCGTAAAGAACGTGCGTCCCGAATCGCCCGCATGGGATGTAGGTATCGAGCCGGGCATGCGCGTGCTCACGGTCAACGGCGAGCGACTCACCGACATGATCGTGTGGCTCTGGGAGGCCGACGAGGACACCGTCGAACTTGAGGTTCTCGACCCGCACGACGGCACCGTCACCCCCGTGGAGCTTGACCGCTTTCCCGGCGAGGACTGGGGCCTTGAGTTCGACGGCCCCATCTTTGACGGCATGCGCACCTGCGTAAACGCCTGTGTGTTCTGCTTTATGACCATGCTGCCCAAGGGCGGCCGCTCAACGCTCTATATTCGCGATGACGACTACCGCCTGAGCTTTTTGCAGGGCAACTTTGTCACGCTGACCAACCTTTCCGACGAGGACGTGCAAAACGTTATCGACCGCAATATGAGTCCCATGAACGTGTCGGTCCATGCCGTAAGCCCCGACGTCCGCCGCCGCATGATGGGCCGCAACGCCCAGCGCGGCATGGACGTGCTCGAGGCCATCATGGCCGCCGGCATCGAGATTCACGCGCAGATCGTTTTGTGCCCCGGTATGAACGACGGCGAGGAGCTGCAAAAGACCCTACGCTTTTGCGAGGAACACGAGCAGATCACGAGCCTGGGCATTGTGCCGCTCGGTTTTACCAAGCATCAGAGGCGCTTTACCTGGTCATACAGCGACAAACCTGAGCTCGCGCGCGAAACCATTGCCATGATCCGTCCCTTCCAGGATCGTGCCTACAAGCGCTTTGGCCGCCACACCTTCCAGATGAGCGACGAGTTCTATCTGGACGCCGGCATCGAGCCACCCCAGGCCGATTTTTACGACGGCTACCCGCAGTATTACGACGGCATCGGTATGATCCGCTCGTATCTGGACGAGACCGACGACGTGCTTGCCGCCGACGCCGAGCGTCTGGCCCGCGTCCGCGCTGGCATCGCCGGGCGCAACCAGCGCCTCCTGTGCCTCTCCGGTACCAGCGCGCGCGACACCGTGGCGCGCTTTGTGGAGTCGCCACGGGGCCTTGCCGGCACCGTCACCGCTATCGAAAACCGTTACTTTGGCGGCAACGTGGACGTGACCGGCCTCATCGTCGCCTGCGACATTCTGGAGCAGCTGCCGCAGGACCTCTCGGGGGTTATGCTCTTTGTGCCTAAGCTCATGTTCAACGCTGACGGCATGACGCTTGACGAGTATCATCGTGACGATTTACTCGCAAGCCTTGAAGCTCGCGGCGCCGAGGTTCATGTGGTGTCGACCATGCCGCATGAGCTGCTCGATACCCTGGAGCATATCCTTGGCATTGTGCCCGCAGGCTCTACTAATTCCGCTGACCCTACCCATTAAAGGAGTGCAGATGAAACCTATCGTCGCCGTCGTCGGACGCCCCAACGTGGGCAAGTCCACGCTCGTTAACCGCCTGGCCCAGACCTCGGACGCCATCGTCCATGAGTCCCGCGGCGTAACGCGCGACCGCTCCTACCACACGGCCGATTGGAACGGCCGCGAGTTCACCATCGTCGACACGGGTGGCATCGAGCCGCTCAAGAGCGATGACGTCTTTGCCACGTCCATCCGCGACCAGGCCCTCGCCGCCGCCGAGGAAGCCGCCGTCATCCTGTTTGTGGTCGACGGTCGCACCGGCGTCACCGAGGAGGACGAGTCGGTCGCCCGCATGCTCAAGCGCTGCGACAAGCCGGTCTTTCTGCTGGTGAACAAGCTCGACAACCCTGATCGCGAAAACGACAGCATCTGGGAGTTTTATTCGCTCGGCATCGGCGAGCCAACGCCGCTCTCGGCCCTGCACGGCCACGGCACGGGCGACCTGCTCGACGACATCGTTGCCCTGTTGCCCGAGGAGGAGGACGAGGTCGCCGACGAGTTCCCCGACGCGCTGAACGTCGCCATCATCGGCCGCCCCAACGCCGGTAAGTCCTCGCTGTTCAACCGCATCCTGGGTGCCGACCGCTCTATCGTGTCCAACATCGCCGGCACCACGCGCGACGCCATCGACACCGTCGTGGAGCGCAACGGCAAGCACTACCGCATGGTCGACACCGCGGGCATTCGCAAGAAGAGCACCGTGTACGAGAACATCGAGTACTACTCCATGGTCCGCGGCCTGCGCGCCATCGACCGTGCTGACGTGGCACTGCTCGTCGTCGACGCCTCCGTGGGCGTTACCGAGCAGGACCAGAAGGTCATGGGTCTTGCCATCGAACGCGGCTGCGCCATCGTCGTTCTGCTCAACAAGTGGGATCTGCTCGACGACGACCGCAAGCGCGAGGCCTGCATGGAGACCGTCGACCGCCGTCTGGGCGTCATGGCTCCCTGGGCCCAGTACCTGCGCATCTCGGCCCTGACCGGCCGTGGCGTCGAGAAGATCTGGGCGATGGTCGACGCTGCCGAGAAGACGCGCTCGCAAAAGATCACCACCTCGCGCCTCAACACCTTCCTCACCGACCTGCGCGAGTTTGGCCACACCGTGGTGGACGGCAAGCGTCGCCTGCGCATGCACTACGTGACCCAGACGGGCGTCAACCCGCCGACGTTTACGTTCTTCGTCAACCACAGCGACCTGGTCAACGACACCTACCAGCGTTACGTGGAGAACCGTATGCGCTCTACCTTCGATTTTTCCGGCACGCCCATTCGACTCTTCTTTAGGAAGAAGGAGCAAAAGGATGCATAATCCGATTCTGCTGACCGCCATCGGCGCCGTGGTCTCGTTCTTTATCGGAGCGATTCCGTTTGGCCTGATCCTGGGCCGCGTGTTCAACCACACGGATATTCGCAAGGCGGGCTCCGGCAACATCGGCACCACCAACGCCCTGCGCGTAGCCGGCCCCAAGGTCGCCGCGCTCACGCTGCTGCTCGACTGCTTGAAGGGCGCCATCTGCGTCCTTATCGCGCGTCCGCTCATTGCAAGCGTGGGCTATGGCTTCCCGGTGAGCATCATGGCTCCCGGTGCCGCCGGCGATTGGATGCTCGGTGTCATTTGCCTGGCTGCCGTGTGGGGACACATCTTCTCGCCCTACCTCAACTTCCACGGCGGCAAGGGCATTGCCGTGGGGCTGGGCGTCATACTCGCCTGGTACTGGCCCATCGGACTTTCGCTACTGGGCATGTTTATCGTGGCCGTCGCCATCACCAAGTATGTGTCGGTGGGCTCGCTTGCCGCTGCCATCGGTCTTCCCATCGCCGCCTGCGCGGTCTTTCCGTACAGCAGCCTGGGCCTCAAGTTTTGCATGGCAATGATCGGCATCACCGTGGTGTGGGCCCATCGCTCGAATATCAAAAAGCTCATGACGGGTAAGGAATCCAAGCTCTCGTTTACCAAGCGCGTCACCGAGCCCGACGATAAGTAGGAGAGAGTCATGAATGTTGCGCTGATTGGCTCCGGCTCCTGGGGAACCGCCGTCGCCGGCCTTGCCGCCGCGCGAGCCGAGCGCGTGACCATGTGGGCCCATAGTGAGCAGACGGCCGCCGGCATTAACGGCGAGCACCGCAACCCGCGCTATCTGGTGGACTACGTGCTGCCGGAAAACGTTGTCGCCACGACGGACCTGGCCCAGGCGCTCGACGGCGCCGACGCCATCATCTTTGCCGTGCCCTCCATGCACCTGCGCGACGTGTGCCATCGGGCAGCGCCGTTTATCGATACCGAAACTCCGGTCCTGTGCCTTACCAAGGGCATTGAGCCCGAGTCCGGCATGCTCATGAGCGAGGTCATCGCCAGCGAGATCGGCAACGAGGCGCGTGTGGCGGCGCTCTCGGGCCCCAACCATGCCGAGGAGATATGCCGCGGCGGACTTTCCGCCGCCGTCATCGCCAGCAAAGACTCGCAGGTAGGGGAGACCTTTAAGGACCTGCTCCTATCCACGGCCTTCCGCATCTACCTGTCGCAGGACATGACCGGCGTCGAGGTTTGCGGCGCCATGAAAAACGTCATCGCCATCGTGTGCGGCATCTCCGCCGGTACCGGCGCGGGCGACAACACGCTCGCCCTTATCATGACGCGCGGCCTGGCAGAAATCAGCCGTCTGGTACACGCCCGCGGCGGCCAGGCCATGACCTGTATGGGTCTTGCCGGCATGGGTGACCTTATTGCCACCTGCACCTCCGAGCATTCGCGCAACCGCACCTTCGGCTACGAGTTTGCCCACGGCGTATCGCTCGACGAGTACCAGGCGCGCACGCATATGGTGGTCGAGGGCGCCGTCGCCGCCCGCAGCGTGAGCGAGCTCGCCCGTTCGCTGGGCGTAGACATTCCGCTCACCTTTGCCGTGGAGCAAACGCTCTACAACGGTGTTACTTTGGATAGGGCGCTCGAGATCCTTACCGACCGCGTCCCCTCTCAAGAGTTCTACGGACTCACCGACTAGCGCAGAAAGGCTACTACCATGGGTTCCATCAAAATCGCTCCGTCCGTCCTCTCAGCCGACATGGCCAACCTCAAGGGCGAGCTCGACAAGATCGCCGGCGCCGACTTTGTGCACTTCGACGTCATGGACGGTCACTTTACCGGCAACCTCACCTTTGGCGTCGAAATCCTCAAGGCCGTCAAGCGCTCCACCAAGGTGCCGGTCGACGCGCACCTGATGGTGTCGAACCCCGACGAGACCGTCGATTGGTATGCTGACGCCGGCGCCGATATGATCACCGTGCACTACGAGGCCTCCACGCACCTGCACCGCACGCTCACGCATCTGCAGCAACGCGGCGTCAAGGCCGGCGTGGTGCTCAACCCCGCCACGCCCGTCTGCGTGCTCGAGAGCATCATCGAGGTCGTCGACATGGTGCTGCTCATGAGCGTGAACCCCGGCTTTGGCGGCCAGAGCTTTATCCCGGGCACGCTGCATAAGCTCCACGAGCTCAAGGCCATGTGCGAGCGCCACGGCGTGTCGCCCATGATCGAGGTCGACGGCGGCATCTCTTCCAAAAACATCGCCGAGGTCGTCAAGGCCGGTGCCGATGTCCTGGTAGCCGGCTCCGCCGTATTTAAGTCCGAAGATCCCGCCGCCGAGGTTGCGCTGCTGCAGAAGCTGGGCAACGAGGCCGCACAGGAGGCATAAACCCTTATGACCGCAGGTCAAAACCGCATACCCGTGAATCTTGACTATGCCGCCTCGACGCCCATGCGCGCCGAGGCGCTCCTTGCGCAGCGCGAGTACGACGAAAGCGAGCTTGCAGGCGTCAACCCCAACTCGCTGCACTCGCTCGGCCGCAAGGCTGCCGCACGTCTGGAGGTTGCACGCCGCGAGATCGCCCGCAGCTTTGGCGCGCGCGTTCGCCCGTCCGAGATTGTCCTAACCAACGGCGGTACCGAGGCCAACCAGCTGGCGCTCCTCGGACTTGCCGAGGGTGCTCGTCAGCGCGATCGTAAGCGCGAGCGCGTGATCGTGTCTGCGATCGAGCACGATTCGATTCTGGACAACCTGCCGCTGCTGCGAGCCGCCGGCTTTACCGTCGACCTGGTGCAGCCCTGCCGTGCGGGCTACATCGAGCCTGCCGAGCTGAGCGACTTGTTGGGCGACGACGTCGCGCTCGTGAGCATCATGGCCGCCAACAACGAGACCGGTGTGGTACAGCCCATCCGCGAGCTTGCCGCGGCTGCGCACGCCGCGGGTGCCCTGTTCCACACCGATGCCATCCAGGGCTATCTGCATATTCCGCTCGATGTGACCGAGCTGGGCGTCGATGCTATGACCGTTGCAGCACACAAGATTGGCGGCCCCGTAGCCTCCGGCGCGCTCTACGTTAAGACCCGCACGCCGCTGCGCCCCCGCATCTTTGGCGGAGGACAGGAAGCCGGACGTCGTGCCGGCACGCAGGACCTGCGCACGCAGCTGGCCTTTGCCGCTGCCGCCTCGTCTCTGGCGCCCCATGTGGCTCAGGAGCGCGAGAAGCTGCAAGCCCTTTCCGACAAGCTCTACGCCACGCTTACGGCCCATCCACGCATTCACGCTACCATGGGCGACTACACGCAGGCCGACCGTCTGCCCGGCATGGTATCGATCTATATTGACGGCATGGACTCCGAGGAGCTCATCATCAAGCTCGACGCCGCCGGTTTTGAGGTATCGGCCGGATCGGCATGCTCGAGCGGCAGCATGGACCCGAGCCACGTGCTCAGCGCCATGGGCATTGGTCGCGAGCAGGCGCTGGGCGCACTGCGCATCTCCTTCGATGACCGCGTGAATCCGGCCGATCTGGACGACTTTGCCCAGACGCTGCTCACGATCGTAGGTGCCGCATGATCGTCGCCGAGCTCGAGCGTGCCCTGCTGACACGCTATCCCAAGACGGACGCCGAGCCCTGGGACCACGTAGGCTTATCCATTGGCGACCCCGACGGCGAGATCCGCGGCGTTGCCTGCGCGCTTGACGCTACCAGGGACAACGTGCAGCGCGCCTTGGAAGCCGGAGCCAACGTGTTGCTCACGCATCATCCCGTCTACATCAAGGCGCCCGAGTCGTTTTGCCCGCCCAGCGCAACGCGCCCCCAATGCAGCGCGGCGCTCTACGAGGCGGCCCGCTGCGGGGTGAGCATTATCTCGCTCCACACCAACCTCGACCGCTCGCACGAGGCACGCATCTGCCTAAGTAAGCTGTTGGACGCGGCGCCTGCAAGCTCGTTGGAGCACGTAGACGACCCCGAGGCCTGCGGCCTGGGAGTTTTTGCGACACTCAACGACCCGTGCACGCTGCGCGATCTTGCCGCCCGTGCTGCCACGGCCTTTAGCAGCGACCCACGCGTATGGGGCGATGCCGAGCGCCCGTGCCGCACCGTCGCCATTCTGGGCGGCTCCCTCGGCGACTTTGGGGAGCTTGCCATCGCCGCCGGTGCGGATGTCATCGTGACGGGCGAGGCGGGCTATCACGTGGCGCAAGATCTTGCCTTGCGCGGGCTGAGCGTGATTCTGCTCGGCCACGATCGCTCCGAGGAGCCGTTCGTGGATATCTTGATGAACTCTGCGGTTGACGCCGGGGTCGACCCCCGTCATGCGAATAAAATACTGAACCCTTGCCAATGGTGGACTGTGACAAAAGGAGAGAACTTATGAGCGCCGGCGCTACGCTACTCAAGCTGCAACAAATCGATTTGGAGCTCGCCCGCAACAAGAGCGAACTTGCCAATATGCCGGAGCTCAAGGAGCTCGCCTCAAAGCGCAAAACCTATGTAAAGCTTAAGTCCGAAATGACCAAGCTCTATGCTCAGCGCAAGGACCTCGACATTGAGCTGGACGATCTCAACACCACCGAAATCCAGACCAACAACGCCATCGAGGCCGCCAAGAAACGCCACGTCGACGGCTCTGACTACCGCGAGGTCCAGGATCTGGAAAACGAGCTCGCCACCCTGGCCAAGCGACTGGACAAGATTGAGCACACCCGCAAGGATGTCGTTGTCGCCCACAAGGAGGCGCTCGAGCGTGAGGCTCGCGCGCAGGCCATCATCGCCAAATTCGAGGAGGGCGTGAAGGCCGACACCAAGGCCGCCCGTGCCAAGGCCGCCGACCTGCAGGCCCAGATTGATGCCGCCACCAAGGAGCGCACCGCGCTTGCCGCCACGCTGCCGACCGACGTGCTCACCGACTACGAGCGTCTGCTCAAGCAGTTCCGTGGCCTGGCCGTCGAGACCATCAAGGGCAACATCCCCACGGTCTGCCACACCGCGCTGCAGGCGTCGTCCATGAGCGACCTCAACCACGACGGTAGTGAGATTACGCACTGCCCGTACTGCCACCGCCTGCTCGTGCTCCCCAACAAGGAAGCCTAACAATGACGACGGCACCCGACAATTCAATGCAACTTGAGGGAAAAACGATCCTGTTGGGCATTACCGGCGGGATCGCCGCCTATAAGTCGTGCAATATCGTGCGTCTGCTGCAAAAGCGCGGCGCACGCGTCAAGGTCGTTATGAGCGAGCATGCCACGGAGTTTGTGGGCCCGCTCACCTTTCGCGCGCTCACGGGCGAGCCGGTCGCTGTAGGTCTTTTCGACGACCCCTCCGACCCCATCCACCATATCTCGCTGGCGCAGGAGCCCGATTTGGTGGTCGTGGCGCCCGCGACGGCCAATATCATCGCCAAGATGGCCAACGGCATCGCCGATGACCTCATCTCCACTACGCTGCTTGCCACGCCGCGTCCTATCGTGGTCGCGCCGGCCATGAACAATGGCATGTGGAAGGCGCCGGCTACGCAGGCCAACATGACCACGCTGCGCGAGCGCGGTGTCCACGTTGTGGGTCCGGGAAGCGGCTACCTTGCCTGCGGCGATGTGGACACGGGACGCATGAGCGAGCCCGAGGACATCGTCGAGGCCGTCTGCAAGCTGCTCGACCCCGCTCCTCAGGACCTTGTGGGCAAGCGCATCGTGATCACCGCCGGCCCCACGCACGAGCCGATCGACCCCGTGCGCTTCATTGGCAACCGGTCATCGGGCAAGATGGGTATCGCCCTGGCGGGGGAGGCCGCGCGCCGCGGTGCCGCCGTCACGCTCGTGCTGGGACCGACATCGCTCGACGTTCCCCGCGGTGTAGCGTGCGTGCGCGTACAAACCGCCGCGGAAATGTTCCAGGCTGCGCTGAGCGCCTTTCAGACGGCCGACGCGGCCATTTGTGCCGCCGCCGTCGCCGACTACACGCCTGCGGCCCCGGCGGACCATAAACTCAAAAAGGCCAACGAGCGCCTGGATCGAATTGAGCTCGTCGAGACCGTTGACATCCTGGCCGAGCTCTCACGCCAAAAGGGCGATCGCCGTGTGATCGGCTTTGCGGCCGAGACCGATAACGTCGTGGAGTACGCTCAGCGCAAACTCGTGCGCAAGGGTTGCGATGCCATTATCGCCAACGATGTCTCGCGCGCCGATTCGGGCTTTGGGACCGATACCAACAAGGCCTGGATAGTGAGTACAGCGGGCACGCAAGAACTTCCCGTACTAACAAAACCCCAGCTCGCAGATACAATTTTAGACTTGCTTCAAAATTTGTAAAAAAGTTCTTGCACAAGGACAAAGTTTCGGGTTACTATACTCCCTGTTGCGAGCGAGAGCAGAGCAACAAACAAATGCTTCGGGACGTGGCGCAGCTTGGTAGCGCACTTGACTGGGGGTCAAGGGGTCGCTGGTTCGAATCCAGTCGTCCCGACCAGAAGTTTGCAGGTCAGGCACCTAGTGCCTGGCCTTTTTTTATCAGGAATCATCAGGGAATCACCGGCTGTTTTTTAGCCAATAAAGACACGCCCTTCTACCTGCACTTTTGTAGAATCTCGGTTTTAATGGATCCCCCCTTCACTTTCTTTCCATATTTGTTGAATTCACTGATTCGTTTTGATTCCACATTTGTAGTCTATCTAGCCTAAATTTTTCTACATACGCGAAAATCACCTACCTGTGCCTAGCTACTGCGGCTACGACATCCAAGCCAACTGTCCCGCCCTGCTTCACTAATTCCCCGCACGTTCGCACGGAACACCGACACCGCCCAAGGGCCGCGATACTTTTTCGATTTCTTTCGGCAGCGAGAGGAAGGCTTCCGTGCCTGCCGAAACAAGGCACTGCGCTCCAAAAAGCTAACGCCGCGGGTATTAAGCCGACACCGCTACGGTGCCACCGGCCATCGCTGCGGGCACCTGCGGCGTAATCGCCCCAGAGTCCGCCATCTGGGCCGCCATGCCGGCGAAGTCCTAGGCGACGGCATGAGCGTGCGGCTCAGGGCGGCGTTCGCGCCGTCATTCTCGTGCGACCTCAAGAGAGTGCGTCGGCGCGGGCTCGACTAGGGCGAGCTCGCCACCGTCATCGACTTCATCGTCGAGAACGCCCCGAAGCGCTGGAGGAACTTCATAGACGCCGCATGCGCACGCTCAAGGGCGCATTGAGGGGCAGGGCTGAGGGCTTTAGGATCGGGGCTTGGGACTAGAAGGGGGCTCGGAAGTCGCGGGTCAGGATTCGAACATCGACCCACGCGCTTGGCGATTCTTACCAGTTCAGACGGCTTGCAGGCTATTCGCGCTGCGGGAGGGACTCGCACCACTGCAGCAATGCGCTCAACATAGCGGGCTTGTCTTGCACGAACTGTTCACGCCTCACACCGCGGCGCGGCTCAAAGCGTATGACGTAACCCCTTTTGTCCAGGAACACGTCATAGCTTTCGGGGGCGCCGGGCAGGTTCAGCGCTACATGGCGCGTGCTGCGAATGCGTTGCGGCGCCTCCGTAAGAGACTCGTTGGGCAGCTGACCGCCGCATATCTCTTCTAGTGCGCGGAAGCGGCGTCCGAAGCTCAGGTAACCGTGGCAACCGCTGTCTGCATGCCCGGCACAGCAGAACTGCGTTTTATAACCCTTATCGTTCAGTATGCGCACATGGGGCTGCAGCTCGTGGTCGATCGCTACCAGGTGATCAGGGCGCTTGCCGCATTCGCATTCGCCCAAGGGCTTAAAGCACTTCGGGCACACGAACAGCATGCACTTCATGGTTTGCTCGGGCGTGAGCTCCCTGATTCCCAGGGCTGCGATTTCTGCCGCAGGGGCTTCGGGCTGCACGCAGGGGCAGCCGCTTGCGCGCAGAATTGCGTCGATGCGAGCCACGGTGGTGCGCTCCATTTTCAGGGCGATGGCTTCGTCGCGCATCGCGCCAAACGCTTCGATGTCTTTCGTAACTGCAGAAAGCGGGGTTCGCCGAGAGATGTACACGAATGCGTTCTTTTCCCTCGCAGCGGGTTCGCCCTCAATCTTCACCGTGACGCCGGCTTTTGCATAGGTGCCGTACTGCACGCCATTCGCTTTGTCCAGCGTCTGGACCTCGCCCCGCGTGAGACCATGCCACAGCACGCCTTCCACAAACGATCCTTCCATGCGCATGATGGTGGGACGGCCCTTCGCGTCGCACGCCAGCGTGTAGCCATAGAGCTTCGCCTTGGTTGCATAAACATGGTGACCGCCCTCGAGCTTTTTGGCAATGCGGTCATGGCTGATGTCAAAGCCATATGCGAAGTACGGGGTTTCCGCATACTCGCGGGTGTCGGCGGAGTGTTCGCGCGCGTCGAACGCCGGGCCAGAGGGGCGATTAAAGTTGTGCACGTCAAACTCAGGCAGGCTGTTGCACCAGTCGAGCAGGGTGCGCAGCAGGGCTTTGCGCTGCCTTTCGAACTCATCCAGCGTAAGGGAGTAGCTAAGGTCTGCCCGCAGCGCGGGGTCGCTGCTGCGCACCGCGCGGAACCCTTCGGGGACGTCGATCTTGTAACCGAACTCGCCTGGGGTCTTGATTGACAAGTAGATGCGGTGAGACCCGCAGAAGGTGGCCTCACTCGCTTCCATCACCTGGTAGCGCTTAGAGCGCAGGATGCGTCCATGCTGCTGAAGGCCACGGGGGAAACGGCGTGCGTAGTAACCGGTGTAACGGCATGTGCAATCGGCGATCTGGTGACCTTCACCGCACACGAAGTCGGCGTATTCGCGTGCAGCGGGGAGGTCGATCTTGGCTGCGCCATACGCCGCCGACTCTTCTTGCGCGCGCAAGCGGTCCAGGCTGTCGGCGCGCATGTCGGACATCTGCGCCAAGGTTGCCTCATCAAGCTGCATCACGCGGCCGGCTTCGACCACGCGGTCGATGTAATCGTACTTTTCGGTGTACCTGCGCAGCGGGGTGCGCTCAGAGATGTAGACCATCGCCTCAAGGGTTGCGGGAACCACATCGCCTTCGCGCCCAACGGTCACCGTTTCCTTGCGGTAACAACCAGATGCAATGCCTTCGTAGCGGTCGAGAGACGCCACGTGAGAGCTATCGAGCGCCCACAGCGCGCCTTGCACATGCGACCCCTCGCGCTTGGTGATGGTGAGGTATCCGGCGGTGTCGAACGCCAGTTCATAGCCGTTCAGGGTCGCTTTGCCCAGCAGCACCGCGCCGGGGCAGCGGGTTTCAACTTGATGGATATCAAGGTTGCTACCGTACGCGAAGTTGATGATCGAGGGTGCAGTCTCGGGGTGACGGGCTGAGGCGTTGTTGCGCTTCTCGTTGTACTTCATGGTTCACGCCTTTCGGTGTTGTGATGGGCTTCGGTCGCTCGAGCTGATTGCAGCATACAGTCTGAAGCCGAAAAGGCGTGAAAACCTGAGATTGTCATTTTAAGAAATAGAACGAAAAGGACGGCCATGCACGAAATCGCGCAGGCAGAAAGTGCTGTTCGAGGCGCATCCTGCGAAAGGATACCCGTTCAGAAGGGTTGTTGCCAGTTTTTATCGATTCGATTTTTTACGAGCGCACGAAGAGGTTGCGTTTAGAAAAACGCAAGGGCGGCTGTTTCGCCTGTAAGCAAACATGAAATCGGCCGCAGCGGTACCGCCTGGGAGGGCGGACGAGGGACTTGGCCGCAACCTAATCCCCGGGTGCGGCTGCTACGCTCACTACTTGAGAATCGTCGACCGCCCAGTATCTGCCATCCAAAAGTTTAAACACGATATAGCTGCCGTCTTTGCTTATTTCGGCGGCGTTTACGCATTTCTGAAGATCGGCGTGGCGCGCGTAGCGGCCGTCGAGCTTATCTCCATTTACAAGCACGACTTCAAGATTGAGACCCATCTTCTCATACATAACGATACGATCCGAATCGTCCACGCCCTTGCTTGAGTCGAAGTCGGGCCTTTGCCCACCGCGGCGAATCCCTCGTTCAGTCAATGCCCTGTCGATCCCGCCCTTTGCGTAGTCGCTCAGCTGGGAATAGATTCTGCCAGCGAGATCATCGGCCAAGACGCGCTCTGGGTCCCCGCCTGACCGTTCCGCTCGAAACTCGCCTAATGCCGACAGCATCAGGTACACCTCATGCAATCGCAGCGGCAGGAAGATCGGGTGAGCCGTCGACTTCAGGCCGCCGCGGCTTGTCGGCTCGGCCTTGATGTAGGAGTCGCCAAAACGCACGCCGCCTGCCAGGGCGCTCAGGCGTTTTTGCACCGCCGTGCGCGAGCAGCCCAGGTACGCGGCGATCGCTTGCTGGGTCATTCCCTTATGCGCCGCTTTGAGCAGCATGAGATTTGCCTCGTCCGTGCCTATGAACGATTTGTCCAAGTTGTAGTGGCGCTTTTTTGGGGCGCCGCCAATCTCGTTGCCCTTTTCGAACAGCTCGTGCACGCTCAGGAACAATTCATGGCGGCCGTTGCTTTGGGGGCCTTCCTCTGAGTTGGCATAATCTGCCAGCGCCTTGCAAAACGAGCGATAGTTTTCGTCAGTGACGAAAGTGGGCCACTGCATGTTGTGAAAGCGTGTGCCTTCACGTGTGTCGGCGAATTTCGCATACGCAGACTCAGGATCGCAACCGACCCTTTCCGCAATTTCCGCAACTCTCATGCCAATCCCTTCCGCAACCCAATCACACGCACGAAAAACCTATCAAGCCAGAAGATTGATGTGGCAAAAAAGAAGAAGAGGCATTACACCCCTCCTTCCGGACAGCCTGTATCCCGGTTCCCTGCCTGCCAGTTCGCCCTCCCCGAAACCCTCGGGGCGCTATGGGGTCGAGCCCCTCCGCATGGAAAATTCTATCGCGGCCATGCCCGCTATGCGTGTCACGCACACCACGCCAAACGTCAGGTTTACCAGCCGGGACTGAGCCCTCTTTCGAGAGCAGGGTTATATTAGCATCTACAAACTCGAAAAACCCTGCCGCATTTGAGGAGTACCAAGAAAACGGTCTACACCTTGAATATCAACCTCATCCGAACACCTCCCGCATTCACACGAACATGTACGGATGAATGCGGGAATCCGATACCCTGAGGGCCGGATCGGCCGGCCCACTAGGCACGAGCGGGACACGGTCCAGAGGATGCCGGAGCGCAGGGTCCCGTGCAGGGAGATCGCGGGGGAGCCGGGCAGGTCGCCCTAGACGGTGAGCGCCGAGGTGCCGTCGCGCCCACCCATGAAAAGAGGGTTTCTTTGCGGGCGCCGCATCCGCACGCCCCCGCAAAGAAACCCTCGCACTCGCATCTCTACCTGCGAACCCGCACGCGCCCTCGCGCACGCGCCGCGGCAGCTGCTAGTCGCGGTAGAACGAGCCCATGTAGCGGATGTACTCGTCCTCGGTGTGGTTGGCCTTCCAGTCGTGGACGGAGTCCTTGTTGCGCTGGCCGGCGATGACGGAGAGCTCCTTACCCAGCTTCTCAAAGGCCTCGTCGACGCACTCCTCGGGGGTGAGGGCGATCTTCATGACGGCCTCGCCCTGCGGGCCGCCGGGGAGGTTGGACAGCAGGCTGGGGGTTAGGGTGGTGCCGAGGGTGATGACCTCGACGTCGACACCGGTGCCCTCGCACTCGCAGGCCACGGCCTCGGTCATCTTGAGGATGAAGGCCTTGCCCGCGCCGTACTGGCCGTTCCAGGGGCTGGAGCTGATGCCGGTCATCGACGAGACGTTGATCACGGCGCCGCGGTCCTGGGCGGCAAAGATCCGCATGTAGTGGTGGAAGCACTTGAGGAAGGTCACGACGTTGACGTTGATCATGGCCTCGTGCTTCTCCCAGGGAGTGTCCTGGATCTTGCCGAAGCTGTGCAGGCAGGCCACGTAGCTCATGAAGCCCATGTCCAGGCCCTCGGTCGCGGCGAAGACGGTCTCGGCAGCGTCGGGCTGGCTAAAGTCGGCGCGCACGACCTTGGTCTCCACGCCGTAGGTCTCACGGATCTCGCCGGCGAGCACGTTCAGCTTCTCCTCGCGACGGCCGACCATGACGACATTCATGCCGCCGGCGGCGATCTTCTCGCAGAACGCCTTGCCGACGCCCTCGGTCGCGCCCAGGATCAGGCCCCACTCACCGTACTTTTCCCTCAGGTTCATACTGCATCCTCTCTCTCGATGCCCATGCGGGCACCTCTCCTTTAGCGTGCGGCCGCTCAGCCGCATACGGTGCGCCATTATGCGCTGAACAAGAGGGGAGTGCGTTCACGACTTTGCGAACGAGCCCGAAACAACGATGAACGGTGTCGGTCTATCACCACAATGAAACCCTTGCAGTATCAAGAGGGGAGGTGCTGGCGGGTGGAACCAAAAGGTGAACGCCGCCCTGGCGTGAGCGGCGTTCGATGTGGTTTTACCCACCTTGGTAGCTATTCACCAGGAGGGCATTGCGACCTCCGGTCGCCTTTGCTGTATCCACTTGTGTGCCCATGTACAAAGGGATGCATCGCTATTCTGCGCCGGTGCTCGACGAGCGCGTGCGCTGGGCGCTCATCAGCGGCTACCTCTACGGCGTGCGCGACGCGCTGCTCACCCTCAACAATAACTGTAGCTGCAACTACCAACATAGCCCTCGCGGCTACTTCCTGTGAGAGTTTTTGTTAAAGCAACTGCGCGAGAGTCCTCGTGGCACCCAGCAGCGTCCTCCACATGTCTGGACTCTCTATGCTTACGCTGGATAGACATCGCCAGAACGGGTATAGTATCGAGAGTTTTGTCGTTTACCAGCGGGGGAGTCCTGTGGGCATCAAAAAGAAGATCAAAAAGGAGCTTATCGGCACCTCCGATTACCCGTCGAATAAGATTTTCACGATCTCCAATTTCATTACCTTCACGCGCCTGGTCCTCACGCTGGTCTTCCTGTACCTGTTTGTGACGGACAACAACCGTGTCGTCGCCATTGTCATCTATGCCATCGCGGCCTCCACCGACTGGATGGACGGTCAGATTGCCCGTATGACTAAAACGGTCTCGTGGCTCGGCAAGGTTATGGATCCCATCTGCGACCGTGCGCTGCTATTTACAGGCGTTTTAGGTCTCGTGGTTCGCGGCGAGCTTCCCATCTGGGTCTGCGTGCTCATCATTGGGCGCGATATCTACCTAGGCATCGGCACGCTCATCGTGCGCCACTACCACCGCCGCCCCATCGACGTAGTATTTCCCGGCAAGATTGCCACGGCGCTGCTCATGACCGGCTTCTCGCTCATGCTGCTGGGCTTTCCCACCGTGGACGGCTGGCATCTGCTGCCCGCCACGTTCACGGCCTTCCCGGGCCTCAACGGCAGCCCGGTACCGCTCGGCATCTTCTTTGTGTATGGCGGCGTCATCTTCTCCATGCTCACCGCTGTAATCTATTCCATTAAGGGTGGAGCGGCCATTAAACAGGCTGTTGCGCATCCAGAGGACGAAGACGTCGACTTTCTTAACCCCGAAATCGAAGACTAAGCCATTGGGGTATTATTACGTACAGTTCATTCTTTGCGGCATGTCCGCGTTAAGTTAGGGGTTGTCATGGACAACATGGTTAACAATATGCCTCAAAACGATAAGACTGCCGACGCAACCTGCGTCTTCCGTGTGCCTTCGAGCGACGTTACCGTTCCCGATCTTATGGCGAACGTTCGCATCACTGCCCCCGTTCTGTCTATTGTCAAGGGGCCGCAGACCGGTGCTGCCTTTGAACTCGAGGATGATGTGACCACCATTGGCCGCGATCCGGCAAACGGCATTTTCCTCAATGACATGACCGTATCGCGTAGCCACGCACGCATTATTCGCGAGGGTCTGGCTGCTCGCATCGAGGACTTAGGCTCGCTCAACGGCACGTGGGTTGATGGCGCCATCGTCAATGCCGCCCCGCTGCACGACGGATCTTCCGTCCAGATCGGTACGTTCACGCTCATCTACCACGAGAGCACGCCGGAGCGCATCGAAACCGGTGAGTAGGGCATGGCCGAACGCAACTATCTGAGTATCGGCCAGGTCGTCAATTTACTTCGAGGCGCATACCCCGATCTTTCGAACTCAAAAATTAGATTTCTAGAAGATGAGGGGCTCATCACCCCTCATCGTACGCCTAAGGGGTATCGCCAATACTCCAAGGAGGACGTTGACCGTCTAGAGGTCATTCTGCACCTGCAGAAGACGCGCTACATGCCGCTCAACGTGATCAAGCAACGTCTGGAAAACGCTACAGATCTCTCCACGCTTGCCTACGAGGTGGGTCTGCTGTCCGATGTTCCGCTCAAGACGGAACCAAAGGAAACCAAGCAGAAACTGCACCCCATCGAGACCATTCCGGATATGTTGGGCGTCGAGATCTCGTTTATTCGCTCCTTGGCCGAAAACGACCTTATTCGCATTATCAAGAGTCCGCAAAACCGTGAGCTCGTCGACGGGCGCGATTTTCCGATTATCCGCTACTGTTCCGAGCTGTCACGCTTTCATATCGAGCCGCGAAACCTTCGTCAGTACGTATCATCCGCCAACCGCGAGTCTTCGATGTTCGAGCAAGTGCTCGTGAGTATGCTTGGCATGGACACCTCAGATGACGAACGCGATGCCAAGCTCGAACGCGCGTTTAAGAAGTTACATGACCTCACCGAGGGCGTGCATACTGCGCTGCTCAAGAACCGCGTATTTGAGTCACTCAACGCCGTAGTCGAGGACGCCGATATCGATGCCCTCGATGAGGAGATCGCACGCTCCGAATCAACCAAGGCCAAAAGCGAAGAGGCATCTGCCTCCGCGGTCCCCGTGCGCGAGGAATCCCTCGTGCAGCCGCTTAAGGTTGTCGCCCCCTCGCACACCGGCACCGCCAGCGCGGACAAATAAACGCTTCTACAAACCAGCCTCCCATGAAAGGTCACACCATGTACGACTTCGAATCTCACATCGTCGACATCCCCGACTATCCCGAGCCCGGAGTCGTCTTTAAGGACATCACGCCGCTCTTTAGCAATCCCGAAGCACTTAAAGCCATGGTCGACGCGCTAGCGGAGCATTTCTCCGGTATGGGCATCACTAAGGTTGTAGGACCCGAGGCTCGCGGTTTTATGGTAGGCGTGCCTGTTGCCGTGGCACTCGGCGCGGGCTTTGTTCCTGCACGTAAACCGGGAAAACTGCCACGTAAGACCGTTAGCCAGGAATACGAGCTCGAGTATGGAACCGATTCGATTGAGATTCACGTCGATGCCATCAGCTCTAAAGATACCGTGTTGATTCTGGACGACTTGGTCGCGACGGGCGGAACCGTCGAGGCAACAGGTAAACTGGTGCGAGATATGGGCGCAAAGCTCGTAGGTTATGGTTGTATCCTTGAGCTTGCGTTTCTTAATCCGCGCAAGAAGCTCACGCCTTCTAACGAGGACGTTGAGCTCTTTAGCCTGGTAACGGTGGACTAGCCGCTACCCTTAGATACCGGAAAGGAAGCTCCATGCGCACAGCAAACACGCACAAAAACATGGCACGCTGCGCAGCTACGGCAACCCTCGCTTGTGTTTTGGGCTTGGGCCTCGCGGCTCCTGCCTATGCCGATACCGCGTCCGATCTTGCCGCCGCTCGTACCAAACTCGAGCAGATCGGTACGCAAACCCAGCAAATTCATGAAGAACTCTCCGCTCAGACGCAGGAGCTTGATCAGACTGCAGGCGAGATCACGCAAAAGCAGCAAGAGATTGCCGAGGGCCAGGCAAAGCTTTCGAGCTACGTTGCCGGTGAGTACAAGACCGGCGGTCTGAGTCTCCTTCAGGTTCTGACGGGCGTCGACGATCTGGGCGATATGCTCAACCGTTTGTTCTACTACGGCAAGGTCTCCGACAAGCAGGCCCAGACCATTCAGGAGGTCAAGGACCTTAAGCAGCAGCTCACCGATAAGCAGGCCGAGCAGGAGAAGAACGTCGCCGCGACGCAGAAGAAGGTCGACGAACTCAACGCCCAGCAGGCTGAGGCCCAGAGTGTCGTAAACTCCCTGGATTCACAGCTGCAAGCCGAGCTTGCTGCCGAGGCCGAGGCGAACGCCGCGCTGCAGGCTGGCATAAATGCCAGCACCGCCGAAAAGGCCACGGTGAGCAACGACACCGCCGGTACGACCGAGAACACCAACAATAGTGGCGGTACGACCAACAATGGCGGCGGCAACACGCCCGCGCCCGCGCCCGCTCCTGCTCCCACGCCGCAGCCCTCGACGCCCGCCCCGGCACCGGCCCCTTCCGCGCCGAGCCAGTCCGTTGACGGCGGCAGCGTTGTCTCTCGCGCTTATAGCAAGCTTGGTTGCGCTTATTCCTGGGGCGGTATTGGCCCGAACAGCTTTGACTGCTCCGGCTTTGTAAGCTACTGCCTCACCGGTCGCTACTGCCGCCTGGGCACTACCGGCACCTTCATGGGTTGGCCCCGTGTTTCTGATCCTCAGCCGGGCGACGTCGTTGTTAACTCTTACCACACCGGCATCTACATTGGTAACGGCCAGATGATCCATGCTTCCGACTACAGCACGGGCGTTATCATCAGCTCCGTTGCCGCTGGCATGAACAACAATTATATTTTCGTTCGCTATTAAGTGTTTTAACTCAGCTAACGAAAGTGGACCTCGTATCCTTTGGGAGCGAGGTCCATTGTTTTATCTCGACCGCCCATTTTGTGTGTAAACTACAATCTAGTTTTGAATACTAGATATGCGCAGCATCTGTCCAAAAGATAGCTATAATTGTTGAGGAACAACTAGAAAGGACCCTCAATGAGCTGGGCACTCATCTCAGATTCGAGCTGCAATCTTCGCGATTGGCAACCAACCGCACCTCATACCACCTTTGCATTTGCACCCCTTAAGATCCGAGTGGGGGAGCGTGAATTTGTCGACGATCACTCGCTCGATGTTCACGAGCTTAATGTTGCCATTCAATCGGAATCCAGCGCATCATCGAGCTCCTGCCCAAGCGTAGGGGAGTGGGCTGAGCTCTTTAAGCTCGCCGACAAGACGATCTGCATGCCCATCTCCGAGGGCGTCTCGGGAAGCTACAATGCCGCGGCCACTGCGCGTGACATGGTGCTTGCCGAAGAGCCCAATCGTAAGATTCACCTGGTTAATTCGCGCGCAGCAGGCGGCAAGATGGACCTGATCTTCTTACTGTTTGATCGCTATCTTGCAAGTAAACCGGATGCCTCCTTTGAGGAAGCCTGCGCCTACTTCGATAGCTTGGAGCAGAACAGCAAGATCCTCTTTAGTTTATGCAATTACGAAAACCTTGCGAAGGCCGGACGTATCCCCAAGGCGGCCGGTGTTATTGCCAACAAGCTCAACATCCGCATTTTGGGCACGGCGAGCGAAGCGGGCGAAATTGAACTCGTTGGGCATACGCGTGGCGAAAAGAAGATGCTCACCAAGATTGTCGACACCATGGAGGCCGAGGGTTTCACGGGCGGCGAGGTCATCATCGATCACGTTGAGAACGAAGCTGGAGCCCAGGCGCTTGCCGACCGCATTGTGGAGCACTGGCCGGGCTCCAAGACTATCATCATGCCCTGCAACGGCCTAGATTCCTATTACGCCGAGATGCATGGTCTCATCATCGGCTACGGCATGGGCGTGGCTTCGGGCCAATAAAGCTCAACCAAGCAAAAACGCGGGCGGGACAAAGTGACTGATGGCTCTTTGTCCCGCCCGCGTTATACGTCGCCTAGCTATTAAACCCATTGAACTTGAGGTAGCTCATCAGGTACGCCTTCGATACAAAGGACGAAACCGCACTGCGTACGAGCAATGACTCGCGCGTAACCTGATGTGCGGTATCGGGCACGGGAGTCTGCTCAAGGGAAAAAGCCGCACGAATCGATGCCTCAAGTTGATCGACTACATAATCGAAGGCCGTCGGAGCGTCGTAGCTCAAGCGCTGAATATTAAAGAGCGCCTGAACCGCAGCGATGGGCAGCACCTGCTTAAAGATACAAATGGCGATGAGACGCGCAATCTGCTCACGGCCATACTGCTTTTTAACCGGAGCAGGAACGAGGCCGACCTTTACGTAGTTATTGATCATCGAAGGCGTAATAACGGGCTGCTCTACGCAAATCGAAAGCGGCTCCATCCACAGTGCAACATATTCAATAACCTGATCGCGATAGAGCGTTACGTTGGGCAGCTGGTCATAGCGTGGCAGGCTCAACGCATTGAGTTTACCCGCCATATCGGACTGAATAAATGCATCCGGCAGCACCGTCGGCTGAATATCCTCCGGCTTAATGCTGACCGATGTATCGGACATCGGGATAACATGTTTGACGTGGTTCATAAGAGGCCTCCGTTCGTTTTCTATATTGTATTCTAGATTATCTAGTTTTGCATACCACATAGCCGCTAAGTAAAAGTGGTTGGACAGCACATTGGCGCACCGTCCAACCACTTTGCAAAAAGATAGCAACCTTACATAAGATATATTATCGTACTTATCCTCGTAAGAAGGCGTATGCGCTGGTAGCCGCTATGGCTCCGTCCGAAACGGCAGTCACAACCTGGCGTAAACGCTTGGAACGGATATCGCCGGCAGCAAACAAGCCCGGCGTGCGCGTGGCCATCGAGTCGTCGGTAACGATACCGCCGTCAGGCGCCAGATCCACCAGATGCTGTACAAGCTCAGTATGGGGCTGTGTTCCGGCAAAGACAAAGATGCCAAACGAGCCAGGATCGAAGGACTCGGAATAGGTATCACCAGTGGCGTTGTCCTTAAACGTGATAGTTGTAGGCATGGCCTCGCCCGATAGCTCCACAATACTAGTTTGGTACCTAACAGAAATATTATCTTTAGAGAGCACCTTTTGAACCACGCCATCGGGAGCACGGAACTGATCGCGGCGCAAGACGATGGTCACGCTGCTGGCAATTTCTGATAAGAACAGGGCTTCCTCGCAGGCAGCATTACCGCCGCCAATGACAAAGACCTGTTTGCCACGAAAGAACATGCCGTCGCACGTGGCGCAATACGAAACGCCGCGACCGCGATACGTATCCTCGCCAACAAAACCAGCAGATCGCGGCGTGGCACCCATGCAAGCAATAACGCTTGAGGCCACCGTGTCGCCCGTATCGTGATGCACCGTAAACAGCGCCGCATCCGCATCGTAATCGATACCAGTCACCATGCTCCATACGACCTGCGCACCCAGGCCCTCTGCATGCTGCTGAAAACGCTCGCCGAGTTCGGCACCGCTCAAGAGCGGAATGCCCGGATAGTTTTCGACCTCATTGGTTGTGGCGATCTGTCCTCCCGACATGCCTTGCTCAATCACGGTCGTCGTTAGGTTGGAGCGCGACGCATAAATGGCTGCAGCATAGCCCGCTGGGCCGCCGCCGATAATCGCAACATCGATCGGCTGATTGGTAGTCATGGAGTGTCCTCTCATCGAAACATTGGCGTTCTTTGCGCTCATACCCAAATTTAGGAGAACATGACAGTCATGCACTACAATGATTCTTTGCGAAACAACGATGAAGGGGAGTTATCGATGGATCAAACGCAGATGGGCAATGACGCTCCCCTGCCCACGCAAAGCGCCCCTCAATCGGAACAATTGAAGCCGTCACCCGGACAAAAGCCCTTAGTGACCATTGTCCACGCATCGGTTGGTTCGGGACACAAAGCGGCAGCAAACGCTATCGCACAAGCATTCGAGCTTATACGCGGCACCAAGGGCATACCGCAGGATGTCGAGATTGAGGTCTTGGATATCCTCGATTTTGGACGCATAAAATTCGACGGCAACAAAACGGCCGCATCGTTTACCGGCGCCACACGCCCAATTTATGACTTGACCTGGCGATATACCCTTACCGGACACCTGCTTTGGGGCGGCGGCACGGCATGGTCGCGCATTATGTTTCCCGCATTTAACGAATACGTTCGCACTCGTAGGCCTATTGCCGTGGTCGCCACACATATCACGGCAGCCAACGTTGCGGTTGGTGCGCGCGTCATTACGGGCATCGACTATCCCGTCATTTGCGTGCCGACCGATTACGAAGTCGAGGGCTGGTGGCCCCATAAGGACACTGACTTATTCTGCGTGGCAAACGAGTTTATGGCCGAGACGCTCCGCCCACGCAAGGTTCCCGAGGCAAAGATTCGCATTACGGGCATCCCCATTCGCGCTGGATTTGACACGGATTACAATCGTGAGGAAGAACTCGAGAAGTTCAATCTCCCTATCGACAAGACCATTGTGCTGGTAATGGCCGGCGCCAGTTTGCCTCAACCGTACGTTCGCTTTCGCGCGGCGATGGACCACACCCTCCCCTTCCTCCGTAGCTTCGAGGATATGCACTTTGTCTTTTTGCCGGGCAAGGACACGGAATACGCCACGCGCCTGAAAACGCTCTTCGAAGCCATGAAACTCGAAAACGTCACGGTCCTTGACTATGTCGATGACATGGCAGCGCTCATGCACGGCTGCGATCTGGCAATTCTCAAATCGGGTGGACTCACTGTTACCGAATGCCTGTGTGCACACCTGCCGATGATTCTGCTGGGCAAGTCCTATGGCCAGGAAAAGGCCAACACCACCATGCTCACCGACTTGGGCGCCAGCATGCATGTCACCACCGCACGCGAGCTCATCGTGACGCTGCGCCATCTCCACGATCATCCCGAGTCGCTCAAGGCACTGCTCATCAATGGCGAAGTGCTACGCCGTCCACACGCGGCCGAGGACATCGCCATCGCAACCATGGAACTTGTAGGCAAGCCCCAAAAGCGCAAACGAGCCTTCTGCCGCTTCTACTGGGGCGATAAGCCTGCGCACATCCGCTAGCGTCTTAACGTCCGCTGCTCGGCGGGAGCCGCCCATATATCATTCCATGCTCAAACATTCTCGCTGCGCTGCGAAACTGCGCGTGGAACGATATATGGGCGGCTCCCGCCGAGCAGCTACGTTTACGTGCTAGCAGCTATGCCAGATTCCCCACCATTAGAATCTGCAAAGGCGAAACCGGAAAATTCAAATGTAGTAAGCCAATGCGACAAAGGGACTGTTCCTTTGTCGCATTGGCTTACTAGAATGTAAATATTTTTCAAGCGAGTAGCCGCCCGCCCGCCTCTCACACATATCGTTCCACGCGCAGTTTCGCAGCGAGCGAAGCGAAGCGAGAATGTTTGAGCATGGAATGATATGTGTGAGAGGCGGGCGGGAGGGATACGAGCGCCCCCGCGAGAATGTTTGAGCATGGGATGATATATAGGCGGGTCGGGCTGGTCAGCGGACAGTACGTAAACGACTAAGCGACGCCGCTAGAACCGAAACCGCCGGCTCCTCGGTCGGTTTCGTCTAGTTCGTCTACCTCCACGAGATTGACCGTGGGAACTTCTTGGATGACGAGTTGAGCGATTCGGTCACCCTTGTTGATCTGGATTTCATTGGATGGATCCAGGTTGATAAGGATGACTTTAAGCTCACCTCGATAGTGGGCGTCTATAAGACCGGGCGTGTTGACTATAGACAGACCCTGCTTAATAGCCAGGCCACTGCGAGGCTGAACGAAGCCAGCGTATCCATCGGGCAGCGCGATCGCAAGGCCAGTAGAGACCAAGCGTCGCTCGAAGGGCTTAAGGGTACAGTCCTCATTGGCACGGAGGTCCAAACCGGCATCTGTGGGATGGGCGTATTTGGGAAGCTCGATCGTAGGGTCGAGACGCTTAATGTTGACTGTAATGTTGGACATAAAATCACCTTAGCTTGTCGAGCTCTTGCAAAAACTCATCGATGTCTTTGAAATCGCGATAGACCGAGGCAAAGCGAATGTAGGCCACCTTGTCGATCTTGGCCAAGCGCTTAAGCACCATGTCGCCCAGGTCGTGGGACGTAACAGCCGTCAGCGTACGGGAACGCAGCTCCACCTCGATGTCATCGATGAGCTCATTGAGCTTTTTCGTGTCGATGTCGCGCTTAATCGTAGCGCGCATTAGGCCGACCAGCAGCTTATTGCGATCGAACCGCTGCCTTGACCCGTCAGATTTGATGACCTCGATGGGGTCTTCGCATCGCTCGAATGTTGTGAAGCGATAGTTGCACGAACAACATTCACGACGGCGTTTAATGGTGTTATTAGATTCCTGCATACGGGAATCGACAACACGGGTATGTGCATTGCCGCATCTGGGACAGCGCATGGTACCACCTCCAAAACGATAACAAGGGTACCATGTGCCGGAGTTTAAATCTTACGAACGCGCAGGAACTTTAAGAACGTCACCCGCATCGAGTGACCCATGCTCCAGATGATTGACACTGCGAATTATGTCAGAAGTCTCCTGCGTAGAAAGACCGTCAACAGAATGCTCCTGAGCAAGCGACCACAAGGAATCGCCAGACTGAACACGGACGGTCTCATAGGTAACGTTAGATGCCGACTCGGCATATGCGGCGTGACGAGCGCTGAAGATCGAGGTAGCAAGTACAAAGAAGAGCGTGAGCGCAACGGCCAGGGCGACAATCGTCGAGGCCTTCAGAGCAACGGGGGCCGAAGTCGTGGCGACGCACTGGCTGCGGACGGGCTTGCCAGGCAGTGTTTGAAAACCAGATCGGCCGCCTTTGACAACCGTGAAAGCCGGCGCCGCAGGCGTCTCGAGCTTAAGGGCGAGGTTTCCCTGGACCATATCCGTTGCATTCATCATGTTCTCCTCTCGCGTTTTTTGACGAGAACTGTTTTATCAAGCCGCGAGGACAAAAAAGTCTAGCGCGGGAACGAGTGTTCGGTTATTATTATCTTCGAACAGTTGTTCCTGTCAAGCAAACATAGAACATTTGTTTGGTTTAGGTAGAGAGGAATCCCTGATGGCTCGCAAAATTACCAAGCGACAGCAGCAGATTTACGACTTCATCAAGGAGTATCAGCAGGAAAAGGGCTATCCGCCCAGCGTGCGTGAGATGGCTTCGGCTGTGGGTCTTTCCTCCCCTAGCACCGTACATGCACATCTCTCCGCACTGGAAGCACGCGGCCTGCTCAAACGTGACGCCACCAAACCTCGTGCCCTAGAACTCTTTGACGAGGACGGAGCCTCCGTCTCCATCTCAAAGTCCGATGAGCCCGCGGCACCCCGCGGAACCGTATCGCTACCCCTCGTGGGCCGTGTCGCCGCAGGGATCCCCATCCTTGCCGAGCAGAATATCGAGGACACCTTTACCATCCCGACCGAGATCGCAACGGACCAGGGGTCTTTTATCCTCGAGGTCCACGGCAATTCGATGATTAACGTCGGTATCCTTAACGGCGACTATATCATCGTTCGCGAACAGAAGAGTGCCATGAATGGCGAGATCGTTGTGGCCATGATCGATGGCTCCGCAACGGTCAAAACGTTCTACAAGGAGCAGGGACGAGTTCGCTTGCAGCCCGAAAACGACACCATGGAGCCCATCTATGCGACAAATCCGACGATCCTGGGCAAGGTCGTTGGATTGATGCGCCGGTTCTCGTAATGCAAAACCGCATCACGGTCTTTGATACCATTCGCGGATTTACCATGCTGTCGATGGCAGGATTTCATGCTTGCTACGATCTTGCCTATCTTTATGGTTGGGATATGCCCTGGTTTACTCAGACCATCTTCCAAGACATCTGGCGTGCCAGCATCAGTTGGGTATTTTTGTTTATTGCCGGCTGGATGTGCACCCTCTCGCGCAACAACATCAAGCGTGCCGTCAAATATGCCGCTGCCGCTTTTGTCGTATGGGTCGCGACTACGCTCGTCTCAGTCGATGACTCGGTGAACTTCGGCATCATGTTCTGCATGGCGGCCTGCACCGCCATTGTCGCGCTCGCTCGTCCGGTGATCGTTAAAGTGCCGTCGGTATGGGGTATAGCAATTTGCCTCACACTTTTTACCCTTACCTGGAGCATTCCTAAAACGGTTTATCCTATCCCCTATTTAGCTTGGCTGGGTTTCCCAAGTCCAGACTTTGTCTCTGGTGATTACTATCCAGTCATACCATTCTTATTTATGTACCTTGCAGGCTTCTTTGCCGCCCACACGACTCAGGAAGCAAACTATGAGGCGCCGGGATGGGCCTATGCGAATCCCATCCCGGCGCTCGCAAGTCTCGGGCGCCATGCGCTGCCGTTCTACCTGCTTCATCAACCGGTTATCTTGGGTGTACTGGAGCTGATTTACTCTGTTCGATAACGCTCGAGACGCGGTGCGATACGGGCTGGAAGCTTTGCCACAATACGAACGCCGTCCTCGAGGTATTCCTCGTGCAGAAGGGTTCCCTGTTCGTGCACGAGCGTGATTAACGCGCCCTCTCGATACGGGATATCGGCCGAGAGCAACACGTCCGTAGCGGCCGCTTCACGAGCGATGCGATCGACTAAGTCATCAAGGCCCTCACCCGTCTGAGCCGAGAACAATACCGCCTCGGGATAGCGCCGGCGAAAGCTCAAGCGGTCGACGCTATCGAGCAGATCGATTTTATTGAACACGGTAAGCGTCAGGCGCTCACCGGCACCAATCTCGTCAAGGACACGATCAACCGCCTCAAGCTGACGCTCGTAATCCTCATCGGAAGCATCCACAACTTTAAGAACTAAATCGGCGCCGAGCACCTCGGAAAGCGTAGATTTAAACGCGTCGACCAGGCCATGGGGCAGCTTTTGAATAAAGCCAACGGTATCAGTGATCGTCATGCCACGGCCACCGGGTAAACGATACGAGCGCGTCGTAGGATCGAGCGTGGCAAACAGCTTATCCTGCGAAAGTACCGTGGATCCCGTCAATCGATTAAGCAACGTCGACTTACCGGCATTGGTGTAGCCAGCCAACGCTACGCGAAACGCCGGCGATTCAATACGGCTTTTCGATTGCACATCACGACGTTGTTCAACCTGTTTCAATTCGCGGCGAAGAGCTGCGATCTTATCGCGAATCAGGCGACGGTCGACCTCGAGCTGGCTTTCGCCCTGGCCAAAACGCGATCCAATGCCGCCACGCGTCTGTTCCTTAGCAAGGTGGCTCCACATACCTCGCAGACGGGGCAGCAGATACTGCAACTGAGCCAGCTGCACCTGTAAGCGACCCTCACGCGTCTGGGCATGCAGGCCAAAGATATCCAAAATCAACGCCGTACGGTCAATAATCTTGACCGGTTCGCCCACGGCTTTCTCAAGATAGGACTGCTGTGAAGGAGTCAAGTCGTCGTCGAAGATTACAACATCCGCATCCATACGATGCACCAAACCGCATAGCTCCTCGACCTTACCGGAGCCGATAAACGATTTGGGATAAGGTTTGACCAGACGCTGAGACAAGCGTGCCACGCATTGGGCTCCAGCAGTGTGAGCCAAGCGCTCGAGCTCGTCGAGCGAACGGTCGAGCGGCCAGGCGTTATCGCGCCACTCAACACCAACCAAGACGGCACGCTCAGGTTCAGGTGCCGTGGGAACCAAGGGAAAACGTGCCATTAGGCAGCCTCGATACGACGGTAGATATCATCGACGACCTCATCGATCGTAAACTCATCCATATCGAACCACACGATGCGATCGTCACGCTTAAACCAGGAAAGTTGGCGCTTGGCATAGCGACGTGAGCGCATCTTAATAAGCTCGCGGGCCTCATCCATGGTAATAGCGCCTCGCAAGGCATCAATAATCTCTTTGTAACCGATTGCCTGCATCGACGTGAGTGCATCACCCAGGCCCTGGTCCATAAGGCCACGGACCTCATCAACCAGCCCTTGCTCAAACATAAGGTCGACACGCAGGTTAATGCGCTCATACAGCACTTCACGGCTACGCGTCAGACCAAACCACAAGGCATGATAACGCTCACGTGGAACGCTGAATTTGGACTTCTGCTGGGCATACGACACACCGTCATCGTGCATCTCGAGCGCACGGATCACGCGACGCACGTTATGAGGATGAATCACGGCAGCCGATTCCGGATCACGCTCGGCAAGCAGGGCATGCATAGCTTTCTCGCCAATACGCTCGGCAAGCTCCTGATAACCCGTGCGACGTTCGTCCTCGAGCTCTCCCGAAGGAAAATCCATTTCATCGAGTGCAGCCTTAAGATACAAGCCCGTGCCGCCGCAAAAGACCGGAAGCCGTTGCTCACCAAGCAAACGCTCGATATGCGCCCGGGCATCAGACTGATAGAGCGCAGCAGAATACGCGACGCCCGGGTCCACGATATCGACAAGGCGCAGGGGCACCGAGCACTCCTCGGGCATCATCTTGGCCGTACCGATATCCATACCGCGATAGATCTGCATCGCGTCACACGATAACACTTCAGACGACAGACGAGAGGCCAGGCGGTCGGCAACATCACTCTTGCCGACCGCCGTCGGACCGACGATCGCTACGGCAGAAAGGTTTGTGCCGGGGGAAACCATTAGCGAGGCTCACCCACAACGGAGCCAGACAGATACCACGTCTTGGCGACATCCACATCGACGTCGACAATTTTGCCGATAAGCTGATCGATGCTATAGCCAGCGGGAATCGGCGCATGCACTGTCTGATTCTTAGGACTTTTACCAAGAAGGACAGCGTCGTTTTTCTTGCTCGTGCCCTCAATAAGCGCAGGCACCACGGTGTGAAGCTCGCCCTGGTTATACTCGTATGCCGTCGTCTCGATAACCTTAACCAGACGGTTAAAACGCTCAAGGATAACCTCATGCGGGGTGGGATCATAGATCTCAGCTGCCGGGGTACCGGCGCGCTTGGAGTAAATAAACGTGTAGGCCTGGGCATAGCGAACCGTCTCGGCAAGCGAGAGCGTCTGCTCAAAGTCTTCCTCGGTCTCGCCCGGGAAGCCCACAATGATGTCGGTCGAAAGCGCAATTTCGGGCATACGGTTACGAATGCGATCGACCAGCCCCAGATAATCCTCGCGCGTGTACCGACGATTCATCTCTTTAAGGATGCGCGTGGAACCCGACTGAACGGCTAGGTGAAGCTGCGGCATAACGGCAGGTGTCTCGGCCATAGCATCGATGGTCTCGGGAAGCAAATCCTTGGGGTGCGAAGAAGTAAAGAAGATACGCTCGACGCCCGTATCACCCACGGCGCGCAGCAGATCGGCAAAGCGCGGCTTGCCAAAGAGATCGCGACCGTAGGAGTTTACGTTTTGCCCCAGCAGCGTAATCTCGCGCACACCCTGACGCACCAGACCCGTCACCTCGTCGACAATCTCCTCGAAGGGGCGGCTCTTCTCGCGACCACGGACGTACGGCACGATGCAGTACGTGCAGAAGTTGTTGCAGCCCGTCATGATGGGCACCCATGCATGATACTGCGTCTCGCGATGCCACGGCATACTCATGGCGTCCGTATCTTCATGCTCATTCGTGCGGATATGGCGCTTGCCATCCATAAACGCCTCGGCGATAAGCTCCGCCACGTGCGCAATCGAATGCGTAC
Organism: Collinsella sp. HCP28S3_E12; assembly: GCF_052065595.1. Taxonomy (NCBI): domain Bacteria; kingdom Bacillati; phylum Actinomycetota; class Coriobacteriia; order Coriobacteriales; family Coriobacteriaceae; genus Collinsella; species Collinsella sp. HCP28S3_E12. The sequence goes on along the minus strand of NZ_JBQHTS010000008.1, from coordinate 15,143 downwards.
CAAAAATAACGTTGACGTTATCGACGTTGGTGAGCAAGCCCTCGCCATCGCGCTGAGCGATGCAGCCACCCACGGCGACCACACGCTTGCCCGAAGGAGAAGGGGGAAGACTCTTGCAGGAATTGCACTGACCGTACAGGCGCGTATCGGCAGCCTCGCGCACACAGCACGTCATGAATACGACAATATCGGCATGCTCCGGATCGAGCGCCATAAGACAGCCATAGGAATCGAGCAAACCGCTCACGCGCTCGGAGTCGTGCTGATTCATCTGGCAGCCGAATGTGCGGATAAAATAGGTTTTACCGGCAAGAATATCGCGTACGAAACGCTGGTCCATGAGCTTACATCCTAACGATGATATCGACGGGGCACAAAGGTGCTACAAACGTGCGAAAACTCGCTTACGCAACAGGCTTAACGTCGTCCATGACGACATTGTCCATAGCAGCCCGATTAATCTGGTGAACGTAGATAGAGAGACGGATTGCCGTGCGAGACTCCCCGTTAATGAGGATGTCAGAGAACACCGGCGCACAAGAGACATCAAAGCCAGTCGGAATCAGAAAACCTCGCGCAATGGCAACGGCCTTTATGGCCTGGTTGACGGCGCCGGCACCGACGCACTGAATGTTGACGGGAACGCCATCTTTGACCATACCGGCAATGGCGCCGGCAACGGACGCGGGCGATGATTTGCTTGATACCTTCAGGCAATCCATGAAGAAACTCCTGCGTTTAAAAGTACGTTTTAACTGCAATAACTGTATCGTACCGAGCGGACTCGGTAAAGATGCTACTCCTCTTTGGCAAGATCGAACGTCACGGTGATGCGATCACGTGAAACGCGAATCTTAGGGTCGCCGCACAGATTGAGGTAATACCGGGCGGCGAGGTCATTGAAGTCGCGCTCAACAGCACGCGAAAACTGCGCCATGTCATCCTTGGCAATGCGAAGGCCTCGACGGTCCTTGGCAAGATCGACTGGAGCTGGCAAATGCGTGGTGGAATCGCGCTCGCGCAGCAGACGCGCACACACGCCGCGAACGGGCTTAATCTGTCCTGACAGAATACGGTGGGCAGTACGCTCGGACATCTCGAGACCCAGCCCGGAGCAAATCCGGATAAAATCCTCGGCATCCGAGGCAAGACCTAAACGATCGATAACCGGAAGCTCACACTCGTCATCGATAAAGAGCAGGCGTGACGTATCGAGACGACTGGAAGCCTGGGCATACAGGGTCGCAGCGATCTCGGACGGAGAGCCCAGATACACGTCGCAGTCGCGCAGCTCCTCAAGGGCAAACTCGCAGGCTGCGCGAATGATATTGTGAGGACCACGAGCGCATACATAGCGGCCGTCTTCGTCTTTAACCGCCTGAGGCCAGCTCGACTGGTCGGCGCGCTCAGCCAAGCGATCGGTATCAACGCACACCTTAAACGCTGAGCCCAAATCGACGCCCGATGTAACAACGCGTGCCTCATCGGTGTTCTGCTTGATAGAGAACAGCGCCATACCACGACCGTGAACACCCCAACGGTCCATCTTCATGCTCTCGAGCTTGGAGGTGACACGGGCATCAAAGATACGCTCCTGCATATCCTGCGGCACACCCGAACCGTTATCCAGGAAAAGGAGGGTACGAACACCCTCCTCCTTGGTCGTGGCTAGATAGACCTTATCGGCTCCGGCATCGCGAGCATTACGCAGCATCTCGATGACAATGTCCTCTACATGCTGAATGTCATGCTTGGCCTGACGGCGCTCGGCCTCCGAAACGCGGAGGCGGACATACCCCTCGCCAAGGTTTTCCTCGACGCGAAGGTTGCCCTCCCCCGACATCGACGCGATAAATGAGATGAGCTCGTTCGCGTCGTTCATGTTATTTAGCGATATCGACGGCACGGCTCTCGCGAATCACGACAACGCGCACCTGACCGGGATACTCCATCTCTTCCTCGATCTGATGGGCGATATCGTGCGCAAGCACCGTGGACTGGGCATCGGAAATCTTATCCGGCTGAACCATGACATGGACCTCGCGACCGGCCTGCATAGCATAGGTACGCTCGACGCCGTCATGAGAGTTGGCGATCTCCTCGAGCTTCTCAAGGCGCTTGATGTAGCTCTCGGCCGACTCGCGACGGGCGCCGGGACGAGAAGCGGAAACAGCATCGGCAGCCTGGACCAGAACGTCGAGCACCGTGTTGGGGTCGACATCGGCATGATGGGCCTCGATTGCGTGGACGATAACGGGCTTCTCGCCATAACGGCGGGCAAGCTCGGCGCCAATCACAGCATGCGGACCCTCAACGTCGTGGTCGATGGCCTTGCCCAGGTCATGCAGAAGACCCGCACGCTTGGCGGTCACAACATCCAGACCAAGCTCGGAGGCCATGATGCCGCACAGGTCGGAGACCTCAAGCGAGTGCTGTAGCACGTTCTGACCAAACGAGGTGCGGTAACGCAGAGCACCCAGGGTTTTGACGATCTCGGGATGCAGGTCGTGGATACCGGTATCGAAGGCGGCCTGCTCGCCGGCTTCGAGCACACGCTGCTGAACCAAGTCAGCGGCCTTGTGGTACATCTCCTCGATGCGGGCGGGGTGAATACGACCGTCGGCAATGAGGTTCTCGAGCGCCACGCGGGCGGTCTCACGACGGACCGGATCAAAGCTCGAAAGCACGACAGTCTCGGGGGTGTCGTCGATCACAAGGTTGACGCCGGAAACCTGCTCGAAAGTACGGATGTTACGACCCTCGCGACCGATGATGCGGCCCTTAAGGTCATCGGAGGGAATATGAACGGACGTGACGGTGACCTCGGCGGTATGGTCGGCAGCACAGCGCTGGATCGCCAGGGAGAGAATCTCCTGAGCGGTCTTGTGGCACTCGGCGCGGACCTGTTGCTCGGACTCACGGATAATGGTGGCCGCCTCATGGGTAACCTCGCCGCGGACCTTGTCGAGCAGCTCATTGTGAGCATCCTCGCGCGTAAGGTCGGCAATACGCTCGAGCTCGGAGGTCTGCTTGGCGCAAAGCTCCTCAAGTTCGCGAGAGCGCTTCTCGACCTGACCGGCCTGGCTGGACAGCTGATGCTCGCGCTTATCGAGCGCATCGTTGCGTCGGTCGAGCGATTCCTCGCGCTGCATCACGCGATTTTCGAGCGCGCGAATCTCGCTCTTACGCTGCTTGTCCTCAGCCTCGGCGGCCTGTTTGTTCTTGATGATCTCTTCCTTAGCCTCGAGCAGAGCCTCTTTTTTGAGGGTCTCGGCCTGACGCTTAGCATCACCGATCAGGGACTCTGCCTGCGCGTGTGCCGACTGAATCTTTTCTTCGGCCTCGTGAAGACTACCCTGCTTGGCGGTGCGCATGTAGGCAATGGCGACGATGGCACCCAAAACAATGCCAACGAGCGCTGCAATGATAAGCGGCATGCTCACTCCTTTTTATGGAATCGTTACACAACAAAGCGAACCGTCCATACGAACGGCTCGCGACATTTGAGTAATATGGGCGCAGCTTATGCGGGTCGGATACAGATAAACATATAAACAAACTCATCGCAGATGAGCACATATCACAATGCAAATGACAGTAATTATCCTACGTTGAACCGCAACAACTGTCAAATCAACGCACCCAGCACGGCGCCTATCGAGCGGTGAACGGCAGGAGCGTAACGTGCGCATGCTTAAACGTCGCATTTCTCGCTTAAGGCATCGAGGCGCGCCTTAACGGCATCCGCGGCAATGTGATAGGAAAAGCCCTTGCCCATCAAAAATCTGACGAGCTTTTCGAATGCACGTGCCTCGGGAACGCGACGCTTAGCGAGCAAAGCCGATGCGCGAGCCAAGTCGTCATCCTCGGCAAAATAAGCCTCGGGATACCCTGGAATCTCATCAAGTGCAACATGGCGACGCTTGAGTTCAGTCTCGATTTTGCGCTGTCCCCAACCACGACGCTTACGCTCCTCGATAAAGTACGAGCAAAAGCGGTTCTCATCTAAAAAACGATACTCGATGGCACGATTGACGGCAAAGTCGATCGCGGGCTGACGAAAGCCATAGCGCGCCAACTTATCGCGCACCTCGCCCGTAGCATGATCGCGACGCGAAAGCATCTCGGTCACCATGGTGAGCGCACATTTGCATTCGATAAGCTGTACCGCCTCGCGAAAGTCATCCCAGTCGCAGGGAAGATCGAGACGGTTCTGAACGTACACACGTGCCACACGCACGGGAATCCAAATGGATCGTTCAAAACCGCCCTCCAGATCGCAATCGATATGTGCACAGGGCTTTTTAGACGCATAACCGCTCGAGAACGAGGAGGCCGTCTTCTTATCCGGAAAAACGACCCTAGCCTCGGTCACCGTATACGACATGTCGCCATCCGTTACTCGTCGTCATCGTCGAGCATCGCGGAGCCATCGATGGCATACAGCTCGTCAAACTCCTCGGGGGCGGGCTGATCGGTCAACTCAACCTCGGAGGGGGCATCATCGTCATATTCAAGACCGCAGGCAAGGCGAACCTTGTGCTCGATCTCGTCGGCGCAATCGGGATGCTCGCGCAGGAACGTCTTAGCGGCCTCGCGACCGTTGCCGAGTTTGTCCTCACCATAGGCAAACCAAGACCCCATCTTTTTGCATATGCCGCACTCGACAGCCATATCCAGAATCGAGCCCTCTTTAGAAATGCCGGTGCCATACATGATGTCAAATTCGGCCGAGCGGAACGGAGCAGCCACCTTGTTCTTAACGACCTTGGCACGTACGCGATTGCCGATAACCTCGTCCTTGAGCTTGATGGTATCGATTTTGCGAATATCGATACGCACGGAAGAGAAAAACTTGAGTGCGCGGCCGCCTGTGGTGGTCTCGGGGTTGCCGAACATGACGCCGATCTTCTCGCGCAATTGGTTAATGAAGATGCAGGTTGTGTTGGACTTGGCAAGCGAGCCGGCGAGCTTGCGGAGCGCCTGACTCATCAAGCGAGCCTGCAGACCCACCGTCGTGTCACCGATCTCGCCCTCGATTTCGGCACGCGGAGTCAAAGCGGCAACAGAGTCGACGACGATGGCGTCGATGGCACCGGAACGCACAAGCATGTCAACGATCTCGAGCGCCTGTTCACCCGTATCGGGCTGGGAAATCAGCACCTCGTCGATATCGACGCCGATGCGCGCGGCGTAGGTGGGATCAAGCGCATGCTCAGCGTCGATAAAAGCCACGACACCGCCCATGGCCTGCGCCTCTGCAAGAATCTCGAGCGAAAGCGTTGTCTTACCGGAGGACTCGGGGCCATAAATCTCAACGATACGGCCGCGCGGCACGCCGCCGATACCCAAGGCGGCATCGAGCGCCAGAGAGCCCGTCGGAATAGCCTCGACCTCGAGCTCGGGACCGCCGTCGCCATACCTCATAATAGAACCCTGGCCGAACTTCTTCTCGATCTCGGCCTTGGTAGTGGCGATCATCTCGTCGCGCTCTTTACCCGTCGTGCGCGTATGAACGGTACGTACGGGACCTGAATTCTTGGCCATGAATAGCCCTCCTCTTAACAACCTGAATCGATGATAAACGAACGGCTGTTCGTGGTCAACCGTTCAGGTTCATCATATGCACCCGTCCATTCCAAAACCCGACCAAACGCCGACCAATCACCGACCAAACGCTTGACCATGCCAATCGCAAATACGAGTGTTCGTACAAATTAAAGACATGTGCCAGCGCAAGCGCATTCCTTGCCAAAGGTCCCTATCTCCACAATTAAGGGGCCCTAAGGCCCCTTAAAACACGTCTATTCCATGGAATTGAGCACGCGGACAATGCGTTCCAAAGCCTCAGCGACCGCATAGGCACGGACGCACGACCGATCACTATCGTAGTGACAGCGCGCAGACTCAACGACCGTCGCTCCCCCATCGGCCGCACGATACGCCCAGCCGATATAGAACGTGCCAGCGGGGTCTTGCTCGGTACCGCCGCCGGGCCCAGCGTAGCCCGTTGCGCTCACGGCGACATCGCTCTGATAGAGGTCCAGCGAGCCCGCGGCCATCTCACGCGCCGTCTGATGCGACACGGCGCTAAACCGATCGAGCGTTTCCTGCTCGACGCCGAGCACGCGATGTTTGATCTCATCGCAGTAGGTCACCGCACCGCCACGAAGCACCGCCGAGGCACCCGGGATATCGGCAATCGTCGAGGCGATCATGCCCGCCGTCAGCGACTCCGCCGTCGACACCGTCACGCCACGGGCACTCGCGCGCTCGACAATATCGCGCGCCAGCTCCTCGTTGTTTGCGGCGATCTGCAAATAAGGCTCCGTCATGCCCACCAGGACCTAGACCGAAAAGACGATCTTACGGCAGTTCCAGAAGTACTGGGCACCCGAGATAATGGTCAAAATGACAGCGATGACGTACAGGAAGCGCGACACCGAATAGACACCGAGCAGCAACGATGCCGGCCCCAGCTGAAGACCGGCCATCGCAAAGACGCACAGATAACCACAGATGGAGACCATCGTGGTCGCCGTCTTGTACTTGCCGAGCTTATCGGCGGCAACGACCACACCGGCAGCACTCGCGACCATGCGAAGTGCGCTCACCAACAGCTCGCGGAACAGGATAATGAACACGGACCACACGGTCACCGCGCCAAAATCCAAGAACAGCAGCAAGGCCGAGAACACCAGCAACTTGTCGGCGATGGGGTCCAAGAACTTGCCGAAATCGGTGATCTCGTTGCGTGAGCGCGCCAGATAGCCGTCGACCTTATCGGTGCACGACAGGATCACATACAGAATGAAGGCAGCGGCGGCGAGCGGGCCGTCGAAGGTGCTCCAGTCCGTACCGGCAACGCTCGCGTGAGACAGGGCCGAGACGATCATGAACACCGGAATAAAGACGATGCGAACGCACGTCACGATGTTGGCGGGCGTCCAAACGCTCGTCAGTTCCTTATTGCTCTCGTTTGCCACGACGCTCTCCTACTCCACAACATGGCCGATAAGCTCATAGCAGAAGCTATCGGTAAACTCGACGGTCAAAATATCGCCCACGGACGCCTCGCTGGCGTCCAGATGCACCGCGCCATCGGAATCGGGCGCCTGGAACCAGGCATGACCGATCAGCTCGGCGCCGTCCTCGGTCTCCTCGATACCGTCGACGATTACCTGGGCGCGCTCGCCCACATGGGCTGCCGTGGCGGCAAAACCCAGCGACTCGGCCAGATCCATGGCCTCTTGGGCGCGCTCGAGCTTGACCTCCTCATCGACCTGGCCCTCCATATTGGCGGCCAGGCTGCCCTCCTCCCGCGAGTAGGCAAAGACGCTCGTATAGTCAAAGCCGACGGTGTCCATAAAGTCGATAAGATCACGGAACTCGTCGTCGGTCTCGGTCGGAAAGCCGACCATGGCCGTGGAGCGAATCACGATGCCGGGAATACGATCACGGAGATCGCGGAACAGTTCCTCGAGCTCCTGACGCGAACCGGAGCGACGCATGGCCTTGAGGATGCGCGCGTCGCAGTGCTGCACGGGGATATCGATATACGGCAATACCTCGGGCGTATCGCGAATCGTCTCGATAAGCTCGTCGGTCATGCCCTCGGGCTGCAGATAGAGCACACGAACCCAGACGTTGTGCGGGCGTACAGCCTCGGCGACGGCGCGCAGCAGCTGCGCCAGATTGCGCGGTGAAGCCTCAGCGGCGTCCTCATCGGCAAAGTCGGTGCCCCAAATGCCCGTGTCCTGGCCGATCAGCACGATCTCGCGCACACCGCCGGCAACCAGGTCGCGCACCTCGGAGATAATGCTTTCGGCATTGCGCGAATGATAGCGACCGCGAATGTAGGGAATCATGCAGAAGCTGCAAAAACGATTGCAGCCATCGGAGATCTTGACGTAGGCGACAGCGCCCTCGACGGTACGCTTGACCTGCGGGATATAGGCAGCGATTTCACGCTCCACACCAAGAACGCCATCGATGACAGAGACGATACCGTCTTCCTCATCGGCCTTCACAAATGCCGCGACCTCGGGCAGCTCGTCGGGCAGGTCGTCGCCGTAACGAGACGGCACGCAACCGCACATGACAATGGGGCAGGAGCGAACGCCGTCCTGCACCTCGTTAGCGAGCTCGAGCGTGGTCTCGATGCTCTCAGACGTCGCCGAGGTAAGAAACGAGCACGTATTGACAATGGCGATATCGGCATCCTGAGGATCGAATGCCTCCTCGTAGCCCGCAGCGGCCAGCAGCGAACGCATGCGGTCGGTATCGACCTCGTTCTTGGCGCAGCCAAGCGTGATATAGAGTACGGAACCCAACGGAGTATCCATGTTGGAGAGCGGTCCTTTCGAGTAATTTAGCGGTAGTTGGTAAACTGCAGCGGCTGGCCGTAGTCCTGGTCGCGCAGGAACTGAATCACCGTCTGTAAAGCGTCCTTAGAAGCCGAGGAAACGCGCAGCTTATCGGCCTCGATGGTCACCTTGACCTTAAGCTTTTGATCCTTGATGTCTTTATTGATCTTCTTTGCGGTCGCCTGGTCGATGCCCTCGACGATATGACCGAGCACGCGCACGGTACCGCCCGAAGCCGCCTGCGGGGCGTCCCAAGAGACAGCCTTGAGGTCGATACCGCGCTTGATGAGCTTGGAGCTCAAAACATCGATGATCTGCTTGGAGACAAAATCGGCCGGAGCGTTAATCGTAAAGAGCTTGTCGCCCTTCGAAAGCTCGATGGTGGCGCCGGAGTCTTTAAGGTCATAGCGCTGGGAAATCTCGCGGGCGGTCTGCTGGAAGGCGTTATCGACCTCCTGCATGTTAACCTCGGACACAACGTCGAAGCTGGAATCTTTAGCCATGGTTCTTCCTTTCGGTACGGGGAGCCTTAGTAGCTGTCGTACGAATAGTCATCTGAATCGTTCACTGTCTGGCCGTCGGATGCCGTGTCGGTGCCGACGGTAGACTGGGCATCGGTGCCGTCGGCATTATCGGTACCGTCGGCATTATCGCCGTTCGCGGAGTCAGCGTTCTCCTTCTTAGGAACGGTAATGGTCACGCGCGCCACACCCGATGTCTTGGTGTCATAGCGAACCTTTTCACCATTCTTGGTGACCGTGACATCGGAGGGCTTGGACGTGGTGATCTCAATCGAGGACTCGGGCGTGTACTCCTGCTCAAAAGGACCGGTCGCTTGAGCGCCATAGACCGATTTACCGTCGACCTTGACCTCGATCCAGGCGGTCTTGCCCTTGGCAACAGAGACCTTGACCTTGGTGACCTCGTCCTCTTCCGTTTCCACCGTCGCCTTGGCGGCATCGGAACCGGCCGCATCCGTCGCCTCGTCGGCGTCTTCGTCCTCGTCAGTGGATTCGGTCTTCTTGGAAGAGTTCTTAGTCGTCGTCTTGGTAGCCACGGGTGTCTCGGGCGTCGACTCGGGTGCAGCAGAGCCGCAACCACGCAGGAGTACCACGATGAGCAAAATCAACAGTAGCACCACGGCACCGATGCCGACGTAAATAATGCGCGGATCGATCGTGTTGTATTGAGAGGCGCGCCCAACGCCGCGTCCGCGATTGGAGCTACCACGACCATTACCCTGCGGTATGCGGCCGCGACCGCTATCGGGACGACCACGATAGCTACTCTGGCGCTGCGAACCCCGCCGGCCCGGACGCGGCGCAAGCTCGCCACGGCCCTGATAGCCGCGCTGGCCAGAGCGAGGCGCCGAAGAGCGCTGCCCATAGGGCTGGGATTGCGAACGGAGGCGCGGCGTCACCTGCGTGGTATCGGCGTCGGAATAGCCATCGCGGGAACGCCCGGCGGATACTCCGCGATAGCTACGACCGGAGTATCCGCCGTCGCCGTAACCGGCGCGAGGATCGCGACTCAACCCGCGAGCGGCGGGAAGCGCACGGTCATCTGGCAGGGGCGTACTGCGAAAACGATCTCGCTGAGAACGAATTTCCTCGCTGGAGCCCGTCTCGGTGATATAGCCCGCCTGCGGAGGGCGCTGGCCGTACCGTGTCGTACGACCACCCTGAACCATCAAAAAACGACCGTTATCGACCGAAGAACGCGAGTTAACGTAGCCGGCAGCATCCTGAAAACGACCGCCCTGCTGCGAGGTATCGCGTTCATATGCCATGAGGTCGTCAAAATAAGCGTTGACGACCTCGCGCGGGTTAAGCCCCAAAAAGCGAGCGTAGCTCGAAATCATGCCCTGCGCATAGCCACGCGGGGGCATCGATGCAAAGTTACCAGTCTCGAAAAACTCGATGATCTGCGGCCTGATTTTGATGGTGTTGGCGACCTGCTGGATGGAAAGGCCCATCCGGCGACGCTGCTCGAGCAGCATGTCACCAAAGCGTGCAGCCATCAGAATCCTCCAAACTCACGATCTTCACGTACCATCTCGGCGTCGACAGACTCCAGCGCGGCGAGCCCTTCGTCATCCAGCAGGACCTCGCGCGGCTTGGAACCGTCGGGCGGGCCGACGACGCCCTTTTCTTCCAGCATGTCCATAATACGCCCGGCGCGCGCATAGCCAACCTTGAGGCGGCGTTGCAGGCCAGATGTGGAGCCCAGCTGCGATTCCACCACAATATGGGCGGCCTCCCAGATAAGCGGGTCATCATCCTGCGGCTCGGCAACGCCCGTGCGAACAATGCCGCCACCAGCCATGGACATGGAAGCAGGCGCCACGGCAGACAGAATCTCCTCGTGGTAGTCGGGCTCGCTTTGCGACTTAACGAACTCGACGATCTCGTTGATCTCATCATCCGAGACAAAACAGCCCTGGATACGGCGGGGCTTGCCCCAGTCGACCTTGGAGAACAGCATGTCGCCCAAACCGGTGAGCTTTTCGGCGCCCATCTGGTCGATAATGACGCGGGAATCGATGCCCGTGGCCACGTTAAAGGCGATACGATTGGTGATGTTGGCCTTAATGAGGCCCGTCACCACGTTGGAGCTGGGGCGCTGCGTAGCCACGATAAGGTGAATACCGGCGGCACGGCCCAGCTGGGCGATACGAACGATCGAGGCCTCGACATCCTTGCCGGCAACCATCATCAGGTCCGATAGCTCGTCGATGATAATGACCAGATAGGGCATCTTTTGCGGCGGGTTATCGTAGTGTTCGAACTCGCCGGCGGCCTGCTTTTCGTTATACGTCGAGATCTTGCGAACGTTGAGGCGCTCGAACACCTTCAGGCGACGCTCCATCTCGGAAACAGCCCATTGCAAGGCACTCGCAGCCTGCTTGGGTTCGGTCACCACGGGCACATAGAGATGGGGCAGGCCGTTATAGCCGGCAAGCTCAACGCGCTTGGGGTCGACCATGATCAAGCGAACGTCCTCGGGAAGCGCGCGCATGAGCAGGGTCGTGATGATGGAGTTGATCATGACCGACTTACCGGAACCGGTGGTACCGGCAATAAGCAGGTGGGGCATCTTGGCGAGGTCGGCGACAACCGGCGTACCCTCGGCATCGCGGCCGATGGCCAGCTCGAGCGGACCGCCCTTCACATAGGGAAGCACGTCGCCCAGGTTAACGTTCTGGCGCTTGCGATTGGGAATCTCGATACCCACAAGCGAGGTGCCGGGAATCGGCGCAAAGATACGCACCGACTGGGCGGCAAGCGAAAGCGCGATATCGTCCTCGAGGCTCGAAATCTTGCTCACGCGCTCGCCCTCGCCGGGCTGCAGCTTAAAGGTCGTCACCGTGGGACCGGCAATCCAGCCGACGACGCGAGCGCTACGGCCAAACTCCAGCAACGTGGACTGCAGCGACTCGGCCGTCTGCTCCAACTCCTTGTCAGAAGACGCGGCGGACGCCGACTGCGGGTTGGCGTGCAGGATTTCGAGCGGCGGGAGTTTGAGGCCATCCTCTTGCTCGCCCTCGACATCGGCAGCAGTGCCGTCAGCTCCCCCATCGCCGGCTGCAACAGGAGCAGCGGAAGCCGTTGGGGTGGAGGCGTCGGCAACCTTGGGATGCTTCAGGAAATCGGGGATCTGCGGGGCAGCAGACACGGGGTTCACGGCAAACGGCGGCTCGGACTCGTCGACCTTGTCCGGGTCGTCTTCCATCGAAAGCTGTCCGGTGACCTGTCCTCGCCTGTCTTGGCGACGTGGCAGCAAAGTTGTCTTGGCGGTCTCGAGCGGACACTCGTCATCCTCGTCATCGCCCGCGGTGAGTTCGATTTCGCTATCGGACCAAGACGGGTCGGGCTCACTCGTGTTGAGCTTGGGCGCGGCCTTGCCCTTGTTGGCATGGCGACGCGGCAGCAGCGTGGTCTTGGCGCGCTCGGCCTCCACAGCCTCGGACACGTCGACAAACGGATCATCGTCCTCGTCATCATCGTCCAGAACAGGGTCCGCGTCATTGCCCATGACCGTGGTCACGGCCATATCGGAGCCCTTCTGACGAAGAATGCTCAGGTGCGGACGGGCGACGCCGGGAACCGACAGGGCCTCTTCGTCGCCCCACGGGCTCGCATTGACATCGGCACGACGGCGCTCGGCAAAATCGGCAGCGCGATCGCGCGCAGAGCGCAAAACGCCACCCACCGAAAAGCCGATGATAACAAAGCCAACGACGGCCAAACCCAACAGGACCACCATCGCGATAGGTTTACCCAGGGCATTCTGCAGCGCACTCGCAATAAACGCACCGATGTAGCCGCCCGAAGCGGACAGGTTTTGCGGCACAAACATGAGGTCGCACGAATCGCTCGTGCCCGGCACCATCAACGAAAGAATGGAGACGACGGCGATAAAGACAACGGCGCCACCCGCGACCGAGCGAATGTTGAGCGGCGAGTCCTCACCCAAAAAGAGCGTGGCGGCAAACAGCAAAATGACGATCGGCAGCACGTAGGCGCCCAGGCCAAAGCCAAGATGGTAGAAACCGGCAACCACTGCCGTCACGGGTGCCGTTGCCGGAGAAATCACGGCAATGAAAGACGCAATCGCCAAAACGGCAATAACCACGCCGGCGATATCGCGGTTGGCCGAAGGCTCGACCAGGGGCTCAACATCGTCGAACTCGGCCTCGTGGCCCTTATTGGCACGAAGATGGGAACCGGCACCCTTAGCAGATGCCGGTTGGTTGTTGGCTTTATTGCCTTTGGCGTTTTGTGCAGATCCGCGCGCCAAACTAAACCTCCATGACGACCGGGATGATCATCGGACGGGTGCGCGTACGGCTCCAAATGAAGTTGGAGAGCGAATCGCGCACGGCCTTGCGAATGGCATCGGAGCCACTGCTCGTAAAGCTAAACTTGCCCTTCTCGATCGTCTTCATGATGGATGCGGAGGCATCCTCGGAGAACTGATCGTCGATGGCAAATGAAACGCCACGGCCCGAGAACTCAATAGCCTCGATCTTCTTATGCTTGAGCGAAACGATGGCGACGGCTGTGACCATACCGTCATTGGCGAGCTTCTGACGATCGCGCAGGACGATGGGGTCGGTATCACCGATGCGCAGGCCGTCGACGTAGACGACGCCGGACTCGACGGGCGTGCCGCGCTTGACAATACCACCGCGCATCTCGAGCGTGTCGCCGTTATCGAGGATAAAGATGTGATCATCCTTAATACCCATCTTACGGGCAAGCTGGGCATGGGCACGCAGGTGCACGGCCTCGCCGTGAACCGGCATAAAGTAGGTGGGCTTGGCCATGGCCATCAGAAGCTTGAGCTCCTCTTGGCTGCCGTGACCCGAGACATGGACGAGGGCGCGATTCTTATCCCACACGTCGCAGCCAAGCTTGGCCAGGCTGTTGACGACCTGCTGGACGGCCTTCTCGTTGCCGGGAACAGGGGTCGCCGAGAGGATGACGGTATCGCCCTCGTGGATGGAGAGCGTCTTGTGCTCGCCGTTGGCCATGCGGGACAGCGCCGACAGCGGCTCGCCCTGAGAGCCGGTGCACATGACGACGATCTTGTCGTCAGGCAGGTTATCGATATCGAAGGCATCGATGATATCGGCATCGTCGATGTTGAGGTAGCCCAGCTCGCGCGCCACGCGGGTGTTGGTGAGCATGGAACGTCCGGTCACGACGACCTTGCGGCCGCACTTGCGGGCGGCGTCGCAAATCTGCTGCAGGCGATGGATATGGCTCGAGAACGACGCGACGAACACGCGGCCCGGGGCATTCTTGATGGCGTGCAGCAAGTTGGGGCCGACTTCGGCCTCGGACTTGGTAAAGCCCGGAACCGTGGCGTTGGTGGAGTCGGAAAGCAACAGGTCGATGCCCTGCTTGGCAAAGCGACTGATGGCGGCATAATCGGGCGTGACGCCATCGATGGGCGTCTGGTCGAGCTTAAAGTCGCCCGTGTGCATAACGGTGCCCTGGTTGGTGCGAATGAATACGCCCAAAGCGCCCGGAATTGAGTGCGTCATAGAGAAGAAGTCGAGCGAAATGCCACCAAGATTGACATGGCTACCGCCCTTGACCTCGCGGAACTTGGGCGCGCGGATGCGGAACTCGGAAAGCTTGCCCTCGATGAAACCAAGCGTCAGCTTGCTCGAGAAGATGGGCACCTTGTTGTTGAGGTCCTGCAGCAGGTACGGAAGCGAACCGGTATGGTCCTCGTGGCCGTGGGTGACGATGATGCCGCGGAGCTTCTCCTCGTTCTCCAGAACATAGGTGTAGTCGGGGAGCACCAAATCGATACCGGGCTGGGAGTCGTCGGGGAACATAAGGCCGGCGTCGACGAGCACCATGTCGTCGCCGCACTCGAAGACCGTCATATTCTTGCCGATGCCGTCAAGGCCTCCGAGCGGAATGATCTTCAAGGGAGATGATTTTTTAGCTGCCATAGGTTCGTGCGGTTTCCTTTCTTCGAAACGGGTCTGGAACAACCGACGGGGCGCTTCTGGCAAACCGACCGCCGGGAACGTACAAACATGCATCACGGAGTCGATGCAGTAACCGCATTATGATACCCATTTGCCCACCAACAGACCACCCATGCATCAAAGCCCCATCCAAACCGGTCTATCCCGCCGGGGGGGGGGGGGGGGGGGGGGGGGGGGGGGGGGGGGGGGGGGGGGGGGGGGGGGGGGGGGGGGGGGGGGGGGGGGGGGCGGGGGGGGGGGGGGTGGCTGGGCGGGGGCGCTGATTC